>JAUIJR010000492.1 GCA_030431075.1 Polyangia bacterium
CGCCCCATCAAGCTCACCCACGCCGCAAAGGAGAGCAGGCCCATCACCGGCGTGAGCAGCCCGACCAACCACCCCAGGTGGGCCAGCACGGCGGCGCCGAAGAACACGCGGACCCACGTCGGGTCCGCGATGTACAAGCCCGCGAACCACGCCTGTTCGTGTCCCTTGCGCGGGGGCAAGAGCAAGCTCGCGCGCTCGGGAAAAGCGAGACGGGCAAAGCGGCCCGCGATCGGGCTCTCGTCGGAAAAGTAGGCTCCGACCGCGCCGAAATGCGCGAGCAAACTGATCAGCAGGACCAAGACGATCGCTATGCGCAGCGCGCCGATGGCCCGCGGATCTTCTTCGCGCGACAAGGCCGCGTCGAGACCCCGAGCGAAGGCTCGCACACCGCCTTCGAGCGCGCTCACGGCCGTCCCCCTTTCGCCTTGCGTTTCGCCTTCGCGTCGAGCTCGGCCTTCGCGGCCGCCAGGGCCTCCGGCGCCCACAACTCCGGGTTGTTCTCGAGATCGAGGGCGAGCATCTCGGCCACCAAGGGACTTGCACACCAGCCTCGGTCGCTGCGCTTGACCACCTCGGGGCCCAGCCCCGGCTCGCCGCGTCGCACGGCCTTGGGCGGCGTGAAGCGACGACTGATCTGCTCCATCTGGATGTACTCGGGCATCCGACCGCGCCGGGCCTCACGCACGCAGATCCCCCGCAAGAACCAGGCGCGCTGGCGATTGGGCCGCTCGGGCCTTTGCGTCGACAGGCGATAGCGCCAGATGTCGACGCGGGTCTTCTCCCAACCCCACACCGTCCCCCAGCTCGCGCGAGACTGGGCGCTCTCTTCGAGCGGCACGCGACGCCCGTCCTCGTGCATCGCCGTGAGCAGCATGTAGCCCATCGAGCGCATGGGATCGGGGGCGTACATCCCCCACTGCTGCGACAAGCTCAGCGGCCGCATCCAGTCGGCGACCCAGGTGCGCAGCTCGAGCGTGCGCCCTTCGAGTTGCTCGGTCCGAAAGGCCGGCAACAAAAGCGCACCGGCCAAGAGCACCGGCAGCACCAAGTTGGCCACCCGCCGGGCCGTGCGCAGCCCTCGGCCGATCACCGCGCGAGTGTCGAACGCAGGCGCGCGACTTTCAAGGGAGGGCGCCGCAAAAGCGGCGCCCCGCCGCCTCGGCATGGCTCCGGGCGCCCGGCCGCGGTACAGATCCCACATGCTCTCGTGCGGGCCCTGGTCCTTGTGGCAACGGGAAGTCGAAGCCCAGTTGCAAGCGTGGCCCGAGCTTCCGGCCGACGCTCGCCTCGCGCGGCGCCACTTGATCATCGGCGGTGGGCTCGCGGGCCTCGCCTGCGCGGCGGCCTTGACCCGGGCCGGGCACCGGCCCTTGCTCGTCGACGCGAACGGGCCGGCCACCGGCGCGAGCGGCCGCAACGCCGGCTTCGTCTTGCTGGGCAACGCCAGTGAGTGGCCGGCCATGGTCGAGCGCTTCGGACGCGACGCTTGCCGCCAGCTGCTCGCCGTGGCGCGACGCAACCACGCCATCATTAGCGAGCGCTGGGCTGGCGCGTGCGAGCACGAGGCCAGCGGCTCGCTGATGTTGTCGATGGACGACGACGAGCACGAGATTCAGACCCTGCGCCACGCGGCCCAGCTGCTGCGCGAAGACGGGGTCGAACTGCGCATGGGCCAAGCTCCCGCCTACCTGCGGGGCTTCGCCGAGGCCCTCGAGATCCCCGAAGACGGGCAGGTCCACCCCGCGCGCTTGGCCTTGGCCATCGCGGCCGAGGTCGAAGACAAAGTGCGCGCCGAGATCGTGGAGCTCGACTTCGAAGCAGCGGGCCGAGGCGGTCAGGCCCGCACGGCCGGGGGCGCCCGCATCGACTTCGACCAGGTCGTGCTCGCCACCAACGCCTGGACTCATCGTCTCTTGCCCCCCGAAGTCGCGCCCATCGTCCCGGCGCGCGGCCAGGTCATCGCCACCGCTCCGCTCGAGGAGCGCGTGCTGCACCCGGTGGCCTACGCCGGTTGGGGCTACGACTACTTTCGCCAACGGGCCGACGGTCGCGTCATCTTGGGTGGCCGCCGCCACCTCTTCGCCGAGGCCGAGGCGAGCGATGAAGCCGAGACGAGCGAGTCCGTCCAAGCCAGCCTCGAGGCCTACCTCGCGCGGCACCTGCCCTTCGCCGCCGCGGCCCCGATCACCCACCGCTGGGCCGGCATCATGGGCTTTTCGCCCGATGAGCTGCCGATCGTCGACCAACTCCCGGGCCACGAAGGCCGCGCATTTTGCCTGGCCGGCTTCACCGGTCACGGGCTCGGCCTCACGATCGCCTGTGCGCAGCTGCTCGTCGATGCGTGGCTCTCAGGCCCCGACGCGAGGAGCGCCAGCGACGCCACCGCGCGCGCCCAGCTCGCCCTCTTTTCGGCCCTTCGCCCCAGCTTGCGGGCCTGAAGCGCGCCGACAGCCCCCTGCGCGGCCGAAAACTGGCGCTCACAGGCGAAAAACGTACCTTCGGGGCATGCGCAAGCGCCCCATGTGGATCGCCGTGTGTCTGGCCTGGGCGGCGACGAGTTTCGCCCCGCAGCCGAGCGAGGCCGGACCCGGAGCGGACGAGGCGAGCCCGCCCGTCGAGGTCACCCCCGCGAGCTTGGGCGCCCGCATCGACGAGCTCTTGATGGCCGAGGTGCTCGTCGAGGCCAAGGTCTCGATCCACGTCTACGACCTCGAGACCCAAAAGACCCTCTACAGCCGCGGACCCAAGCTCGCCTTGAACCCCGCGAGCAACGTCAAGCTGCTGACCACGGCCGCCGCCTTGGCGCTGCTCGGCCCGGACCACCGCTACCCCACCCGCGTCTACGTCGCCAAAGGCGAGCTCGGGGCCGACGGTACCGTCTCGGGCGACTTGTACTTGCAAGGCGGAGGCGACCCTTCGCTGGTCACCGGCGACCTCTTCGAGCTCGCGCACCGCGTGCGGGCGGCCGGAGTGACGCGCGTCAAAGGTCGCGTGGTCGTCGACGCCGGCCGCTTCGACGGCGACGGCCTGCCGCCCGGCTTCGACCAAAAAGACGAGTTCGCGGCCTACCGCGCGCCCTTCGGCGCCACGGCCGTGAACTTCGACACCTACGTCGTCCGCGCCGCCAAAGGCGGCAAGCCGGGCGACCCCCTCGTCGCGCGGGTGGTCCCCCCGGTCGATACGATCAAGATCGACAACCAAGCCACCTTGGTCGAAGGCCGCAAGAACTCGCTGGCCGTCACGGTGATCGAGAACAAGGGCAAGACCACCGTCAAGATCCGCGGCACCCTCGGGGTCGACGCCTCCCGCCCGACCTGGCGCTACCCCGTCGCCGATCCCTCGGCCTACGCGGGCGAGGTTTTTCGCCTCGTCTTGCGCCAAGCGGGGGTCAAGGTCGACAAGCGCGGCGTCGGCAAAAAGGCCGTCCCCGCGCGCGCCGAGCTCATCGAGACGCACCGCTCACAGCCGCTGAGCGTGCTGGTCCGCGCGGTGAACAAGTTCTCCAACAACTTCATGGCCGAGCAGATCCTGCGCACCCTCGACGAGGGCGAAGGCGCGAGCGCCAGCGACTCGCTCGCCCGCCTGCGCAGCCACGCCGCGGCCATGGGCATGGGCGACGACCTGGTGCTCGGCAACGGCTCGGGCCTGTACGACAACAACCGCATCAGCGCCGAGGCGATGACCACCTTGCTCGCCGCCGTCTACGCCGACTTTCGGATCCGCGCCGACTTCCTCGCCTCGCTCGCGGTGATGGGGGTCGACGGCACCACCCGTCGCCGCCTCGACGAAGACCCGGCCCGCGGCTGGGTGCGCGCCAAGACCGGCACCCTCGATGGTGTCTCGGCCCTCTCGGGCT
>JAUIJR010000493.1 GCA_030431075.1 Polyangia bacterium
CGTGGTGCGCCGCGAGACGCGCTCGTGGAAGTGGCCCTTGTTCATGCTGGTCTCGATGACGGCGCTGGCCTACGTGGCCGCCTTCGCCGTCTACCAAGGCGGGCGCCTGCTCGGTTTCGAGTAGCGTCGCCTTTTGCCATGATGCGCGCGTGGTCGATCCCAACGCGACGCCCGAATCGCATCGAGACGCCCTGGTCTGCGTGACCGGGGCCAGCGGATACATCGCCAGCGAGACGGTGCGCCAGCTGCTCGAGCGCGGCTACCGAGTGCGCGGCACGGTACGCGACCCCAAGGACGCGGCCAAGACCGAGCACCTGCGTCGCATGGCCTCGGCCCTCGACGCGAGCGATCGCCTCGAGCTGGTGGCCGCGAACTTGATGGAGGCGGGGGCTTTCGACGCGGCTTTGGCGGGGGCTCGCTTTTGTTGCCACATGGCGGCCTCGGTGCGCCTGCACGCCAAAGATCCGCAGCGAGAGATCGTCGACCCCGCCGTGCGAGGCACCCACAACGTCTTCGACGCCCTCGAGCGCGCCCCGGAGATCGAGGCGGTGGTGATGACCTCGTCGATCGCGGCCGTCGTCGACGAGCAGCAGCCCCTGACCCACACCTTCACCGAGGGCGACTGGAACGACTCGGCCGAGATCAAGCGCAATCCCTACCCGCTGGCCAAGGTGCTCTCGGAGCGGGCGGCCTTCGAGCGTGTCGCCCACTGGCAAGGCGAGGCGGCGCCGCGCTTCGTGACCATTCATCCGGTGCTGGTGCTCGGTCCGCTCACGGCCAAGGTGCACCGGCGCTCGAGCCCGGCCGTGCTGCGCGACTTGGTGCGCGGAAAGTTCCCGGGCTTGCCCGACTTGAACTTTGGGGTCGTGGATGTCCGCGATGTGGCCCGCGCGCACGTCAACGCGCTGGCCAACCCCAAAGCGGAAGGGCGCTACATCTTGCATCACCGCCCGGTGGCGATGCGCGAGATGGTCGAGACGCTGCGCCCGAAGTTTCCGCGCGCGCCGCTGCCCAAGCGTCGCTTGCCGAACTTCGTGATGTACGCCTCGGCCTTGTTCGACCCGCGCGTGAACTTCTCCTTTTTGCGCCGCAACCTCGGCGTCGTACGCAAGATCGACAACCGCCGCGTGCGCGAGGAGCTGGGCTTGGAGTTCTTGCCGATCGAGCAGACGCTCGCCGACACCGCCCAGTCCTTTTACGACCTGGGCCTGGCCTGAGACCGCGGGCGGATCAGAGCCGCTCGCTGGCGATGCCGACCTGCTGAATCTCGGCTTCGCGGGCGGCCGACATCACGCGGACCACCTTGCCGAAGGCGACCTTCTCGTCGGCCTTGACGGCGACCTTGCCGTCGGACTGGGCCTTCTCGTTGGCCTTGAGCTGCTCGACCATCTTCGCGTAATCGTCGCTGAGCTTTTCCTCGCCCAGGCTCGCCGTGCCGTCGGCCGCGACCTCGATCAGCAAGGTGGCCTCGGGGGAGTCCGAGGTCTGCACCGGCGTGTCTTTGGGGATGTTCAGCGGCTGCTGATGGTTCGGCGGCGGCGGGGCGGCCACCATGAAGATGATCAACAAGCTCAAGAGCACGTCGATCATCGGGGTGACGTTGATCTCGGCGACTGCGCCGTCGTCACCTGGGCTTCCTCCGCTTCCGGCCATGGGGGCGAACGCTAGCAAGGATGGGGCGCGCTGCGAAGCCATGGGCCCGGGGACGGCCGAAGGCGCGCTCGAGCCCGCGCAACGCGTCAACTGCGCTCATTGCTGGGACCTCGGGGCCTTCGCTCAGGGGCCCGTCACGACCCGCATCGCGGCCGCGACGCAGACCCGGGCCGGGGCATCGCCGCCGTTGCGAACCCACAAGCGGGGGTAGCTGGCCTCGCTCGGATCCAGGCGCGGAAGCTCGACGCGCCGTCGGGCCGCCGGCTCGACTTTGACGCCCGTCTCCCCGACGACGCCCAGCTTGATCTTGGCCCGGGCATCGGCGGCCGCGAAGGCGACGAGCTCGCCATGCCGGCGCGACTCGAGGGCGAAGATCTCTCGGCGCTGCCCCGGCGCGAGCTCGATCGAGGTGCATCGGTACAAACGAGGTCGGCGGTAGAGGAAGTCGACGTAGGCCTCGCGCTCGCTGGGCCGGCAGTCTTCGCGCGCGTCTCTTCCTTCGAGGCCCGAGCAGCTCGCATCGCCGCGGGGGTCGACCCACAAACGGCCGGCGTCGACCAGGTCCACGATCTCGCCGGGGCGGTCGCCAAAGAGCGGCCGCCAGTTGGCGCTTTGTCGCAACTCTTGCCGCCGATGCAACGCGAAGAGCAACAAGGCGACGACAGCGGCGAGCACGGCGACGCGGCGCGGATGGGTGGCGAGCCCCAAGCTGCGCGCGCGGGTGGGAGGCCAAGGACGCGGGAAGGCGAGCGCGACGAGGGCGATGATCCAAGCCAAGGCGCTGAACCAGCCGCTGACTCGCTCGCCGCCGGTGCGCTCCCATCGCAAGCTGTAGACGCCGGGCGCGAGCTCGGCCCGCATCCCCGGCACGCCGCCGGCCAAGTTCACGGCGAAGGTCTCGACCACGGCCCCCTTCGCGTCGCGCATGACCCAACTTCGATAGGCCCCGACCGCGATCTGCAGGTCGACGGGCCGCTCGCTGCGATCGATCTCGATGCGCCAGCCGTGGCCCTCGCCCTCTTCGATCGGCTCGAGTCGCACGCGCCCTTCGGCCTCGCGCAGCTTGGCCCAAGGGAGGCTTCGCGCCTCGGCGCGACGCAAGCGGGCGAGCTGCCAGCCGTGCCGGGCGAGGCGGGGATCTTCGATCGCCTCGAGTTGCTCGGCGAGCTCGGCGTCGGCCGCAGTCAGGGCCGGCCCGTAGATCACGTGGGTGACGCCCATGGCCCGCAAACTCGGCCCTTGCCGCGCGAGCAGACGGTGTCGGTAGTTCACCGCCGGCACGTGCCGGTCCAAGGCCACCGTCGCTCCGGCGTCGACGATGGCGAACAAGGGGTAGGTCGCGCCTTTCATGCCTCGCCGAAAAAAGGCGACGCGCCCGAGCGGCCGGCCCGCCTCACGCTCGGCCGCGAAGGCCTCGGTCAAGGCTAGGTCGACCTCGGCCGCGCTGTGTTCGAGCAGGGTCTCGGTCGCGCCGACGGGACGTTGCACCAAGGCGTCGGGCTGCGCGAGCAAGGCCGCGAGCAAAGGCGCGAGGGCCAAGGCCACCGCCGCCCGCGCGGCCGAGGGCCATGGGCCCCCGCGCGGCGGGGTGTCGGCGCGTTGGGCCCCGAGCTGACGCAAGCGCGCGAACATGGAGAGGGCCAAGGCCGCCCCCACGCCGGCGAAGACGAACCACAGGGCCTTGAGCGCGAAGGCGTAGCGGGGGAACTGCAGGTTCGACAGCCCCGAGACCAAGAGGTCCAAGCGCAGCACGGTGATCGACTCGCGGCTGGCGAGGAGCAGCGTGCCGGCGAAGGCGAGCACGAAGGCCACCGGCAAGACCCGGCGTCGCGCCAGCGCGGCGCCCATGCCGACGATCGCGGCCACGGCCGTCAGCGCCCGCGAGGCCGTGAAGATCTCGCCGCTGAGCAGCTGCCCGACCAAGGTGCCGAGACCTTCGAAGGGGACGGGGACGCGGGCCATCGCGTCTCGGCTGAGCATGAAGGTGAGCACCGCGTGCGCGCAGGCGACCGCGGCGAGGCCGAGGCCCCAAGCGATCGCCCGCCAGGCCCCGGGGGCCCAGCGCTCCTGCCCACCGGCGAAGGCGTAGAGCAAGGGCCAGGCCACGAAGCTCGCCGCGGCGGTGATCCAGCCGAAGGGGTGGGCGACGATCGAGGCGCCCAAGACCAAGGCGAACAGGCCCGCGCGCCGCAGCGAGGG
>JAUIJR010000042.1 GCA_030431075.1 Polyangia bacterium
GAGGGCACACGACGCGCAGCTGCGAACGAACCAACGACACATGCCGGCAGGCTATCACCGGGCCGATGGGGCCCGTGCGAGCGCTTGATCACACGCCCGCGCGTGGCCGAGCGCGGTGCGACGCCGGCCTATGTACGGGCATTTGCGTGGGTCTCATTGGCCCGAGAGCCAGCGATCCAGCGCTTCGTCGGTCACCGTGGGCGCGACGTCCTCTTGCCACGATTGGGCCAAACGCCCCCACTCGTCGACCCGCCGCGCGGCCACCAGGCCCCGCGCGACGGCGGCCCCTCCCCCGCTCGCGGCCCGCGACATCACCCGCTGCAAGTCGAGCTCGCGTCGCGCGTGGCTCCACAGACAAAACTGGATCGCGGCGCGAAGGTGCAAGGCGAGACCCACAGCGATGGTCGGGTCTTGGCGCGCGTCGACGATCAGGCGCGCGATCGGTTCGAGCACGCCGTAGCGGTCGGGGTCGTAATCGAGCTCGTCGCGCGCGCCCAAGATCCCGAAGGTGTACTGAGCCAGCGAGATCTGGAAACCCTCCGGCTGCTCGCGCACCCAGTCCAAGATCCACTGTGCGGGGGTGGTGCCCGCAACCATGGTCGCGGTCTACCACGACACCGCGCATCTGCGCTGCGCTGCGCGACATGACCCCTGAGCCGGTCGTGGAGACCCGATTCCATGGGTCCCCCAATGATCACCCCTCCCTCGATATCGACAAACTGTCCAGAGTTGGGGAGACAGAGCACCTCGATTTCACCCGGTCGACGCAGCCCCACGCCGACCAGCCGCAGCGCGAAGCTCAGCTCGAAAAGGCGCGATCCCCCCGCCGAAAGACGCGCGTCCGTCCGAGCCCCGGCGACCCCATCCGGCGCGCTGCGTCCTTGGGTGCGCGTTGAGCGAGTTGCGCTGCAGGCCTTGCGTCTGGGCCGCAGAGGATTAAACACCCATGCATGGCGCCCAGCGCTCCCAAGGACCTCGTGGCTGCGCTCGGTGGTGATGCCGCGGCGGGCGCAGCCCCCGACCTGGAGGAGCTTCGCAGCGAGCTGGCCTTGATCGCGCGAGAGGTGCTGGACGCTCGCCTGGCCGGGCTGGGCCTGCCCGAGGCGGTCCGCCGCCCCGAGTTTCCGACCCTGCGCGCGCTGCACCGCGACTTGCAAGACAGCCTGCTCGCCGAGCTCCCCCGCGAGCTCGAGGGCTTCGTGTCCGGCCTTTTGGAGTCCCCGGAAGAAGTTGCGCCGGGGATCGGCCAGCTGCAACGCCGCTTGTACGACCGCGCTCAAGGGGCCGACCCGGGCGCCGCGGTGAGCCACGAAGCGCAGCTCCAAGCGGCCTTGGCCGAGTTTTTGATCTTCGAGTCGGTGCGCCTGCGATTGTTGGCGGCCGTCTGGAGCAGTGACGACTTCGAGGCCCTCGGTGGCGACATCGAAGAGGTCGACGCGATCGCATGGGCCGAGGTGACGGGCCTGCTCAAAGACCCCGAGCTGGCCGACCCGAGCGTGCGCCCCCTGGCGGTGATGATCGCGTCGGCGTCGGTGTCGGTGGCCAAAGACACGCACGAGCGCGCCGAGGCCCTGCTTCGCACCGACGGCGACACCCGCGAGCGCCTGCGCATGCGGGCCAAGCTCAAGTCGGCGCTGCGCGAGCTTCGACTCCCCGAGTCCATCTTGCTGCACAACGCCCTGGCCAACCTCCTCGGCGAAGACCGCGTCGAGCTCCCCGACCTCCAAGAAGAACACCCCCTCGCCCTCGAAGGCATGTCGCGCCAAGCCATGGACCAACGCGTCAGCCGAGGCCGCCGCGCCCTGGTCGCCGGCCCCGAAAAGTGGCCCCGCCGCAAGCGGCCCGCGCTTTTTGATCTGCTGCGTGGGGATCAGGACGAGGACGCGGACGAGAGCGACGACGACGACTGAGCGGCGCGCTCGAGCGCCCGGCGCATGGCCTCGGGCAGCGGGACACGGCAGTGCTCGGGCATCTGCGCCCACAGCTCGGGGTTTGCGGCGAGTAGGTCCGAGGTGAGGCCTTCGATGAGCTCGCGGGCCACGCCGTAGTCGGCGCGGGTGACGAGACGTAGCCAGTAGCCGCTGATCCGCGGGGACAAAAAGGGCACCTCGAGCATCCAGGGGTGAGCACCGCGCAGCTCGGCGATGCGCTCGAGGATCTCGCGGGCGGTGACCGTCTCGGGCCCGGGGATGTCGTAGACGGCCGAGGCTTCGGGCTGCAGGCCCGCGGCGAAGCTCAGGGCGTGAACCACGTCTTCGATGGCCACCGGTTGCGAGCGGGTTCGCAGCCACTGCGGCAGGATCATGGCGGGCAGGCGGGCGAGGTCGCAGCAGATCTGCCAGCTCTCGCTCCCCTCGCCCACGATCATGCCGGCGCGCAGCTCGAGAGTCGGCACCTCGCCCTCGCGCAAGATCCGGCCGGTCTCGAGTCGGCTGCGCAGGTGCTTCGAGGCCGGGCCCGCCGGCTCGACCCCGCCGAGGTAGACGATGTGCCCGACACCCGCGTCTTCGGCCGCGCGGGCCAAGGCACGGGCGGCCTGCCCTTCGACCTCGGCGTAATCGGCACCGTGTTTGCCCATGGCGTGCACGAGGTAGATGACCACGTCGATGTCGCGCAGCGCTTGGCCCAAGGTCTCGGGGCGCTCGACGTCGAGGCGTACCCAGTCTCGCTCGGGGTGGCGTTGCCGTGCACTTTTGGGGTTGCGCGAAGCACAACGTAGCTCGAAGCCCGCGCTGCGAAGGGTGGCAAAGGCATACGAGCCGACAAAGCCGGTGGCGCCGGTGAGCAAGACGCGTCGGGCGCGGGGGGTCATGGGGTTTGCCTCTCCTCCGCGGGCATCTCTTCGTTGGAAATGGTCGCGAGCCGGCGAAGGTGAGCCGCAAAGCGATTCATCGTCTGCACGTGTACCGGGCCGTGCGTGCGCGCGTAGAGCCAGGCCGGCAAGCGGGGCAAGAAGCCTTCGAGGATCACCTGGGCGCCACCTCGATGCCGCACGAAACTGAAGCTGCCGCCCGAGCGGGCGAGCGCACCCCCGACGACCTCGAAGCGTAACGCGTCCTCGTCGACCCCAACCCGGCGCAAGCGAATGGCCGGCACGCCCGCCAGCCGCATCACGACTGCGTCGTCGGCCGCGCGTCCCCGGACGCGGACCAGCCCACGAAACGCGCGCCCGAGCCAGTCGAAGTATTGATCGGCCAGCTCAGACATGGAGGTCTCGGCGCGCGCGTCGAGCCGCTGCACGGAGACATAGCCCGTGTCACGGCGGACCAGATCGACGGGCGTGAGGTCGCCTTCGTGCTCGAGCGCGACGGGACCGCCGCGGCTCATCGTGCCGCCCTCGCAAAGTGCACCAAGGGGATCTAGCCCCGATACGAGGGAGGGCACGCGGTGGCCCTCGCTGCGGCAGCCCGCGTCACAGTTCGAGAGCTGTCGCCCCCGCGTCGCGGGTCAGATCCGCGAGACTCGGGGCCTCCAGCGTCTCGGGGCCTGGCGCGGGCTGCGGCGCGCTCGCCTCCCCCGGGTTCAAGCTGGCGAGGGTGTCCCACACCCAGTTGATCAGGCCGGCATTGAAGACGTCGGAGTGGCCGTGCGAGGCCCGCACCGCGCCGGTGTCCCAGGCGAAGCGGAACAAGCGGCCGTCACCCGGACGCGGCAGGCCATCCACCCAGCCGCAGTGCACATTGTCGCGCCCGCGACTGCGCCGCGGCTGCGCGCCTGGCTGCCAACCGCGGGTCCGCTCATAAAAAGCGACGCGCTGGGCCTCGGCCGCAGCCTCGGAGAGCTCTTCGTCGCGCTCGACACAGCCGAACTGCTCGCGCGG
Organism: Polyangia bacterium; assembly: GCA_030431075.1. GTDB lineage: Bacteria > Myxococcota_A > Polyangia > Nannocystales > Nannocystaceae > JAUIJR01. Next base: position 3,821 of record JAUIJR010000042.1, read on the forward strand.
GTCTCGGGCCCGCGCCTCGGCGTGGCGGCCGATGGCTTCGTAGCGGCTGCGCTCCTTTTCGGAGGCGCCGGCACGACCGGCGTAGGTCAGCGGCAAGATCGAGGCGAACAAGGACTCGGTCGCCCGGTCACCTTGGGTCTGATAGATGACCAGCTGGGTGGTCTGTCCCTCGAGGACCTGGCCTTCGCGCTGGGCGTCCTCCCACATGCGGGCCAACGACGAAAAGCGCGAGGCTTCGAAGGCGGGGTTCAAATACAAGACCAAGTCGGCGGGCCCCTCGATGAGCTTGGACTCCCCACCGCGCAGCTCGGCGAGCTCGGTCAAAAAGTGCGCAGCGACGGTCTCGTTGAGGACGGCGGCCCCCAAGCTTTGCCCGACGAGCACACTGACCGAGGCCTCGTCGTCGCGCAGCTCTCGCAAAAAGGGGCCCATGCGCGCGAGCAGGGCGACGCCGGCGGAGCGCCCGGCCCGATCGGCCGCCGCGCGCCGGGCCAAAAAGTCCCCCTTGCCGGGCCAGCCCAAGTAAAGGCCCCGCACTTCGCGAGCGGCTCGCCCTCGAGCCCCCGCAGCGACGCGCTCGCGCTTGGCGATGGCCTCCAACGAGCGCCGAAAGTTGCGCACGTGGGTGTCGCAGGCCCACGCCGAGTGGGACCAGCCCGGGACGTAGAGCACAAAGATGACGGGGGCCTCGACGGGCGCGCCGGTCAAGGGGTCGACGGCCGCGCTTCGCTGGGTGAGCGCGTCGACGACGTAGCCGACTTGCGCCTCGGACCAAAAGTGCCCTTGGTCGTCGACATCGACGAAGCCGAGCGTGAACAAAAGCTCCTCGTCTTGGTAGGTGCGCTCGACCGAGGCGGTAGGCTTGGCCGAGTCCCCAAAGCGGTGGCTGGCGGTGCAGTGATCGCGCGCGCCTGAGCCCACGCTGCTCGCTCCATCACTGATCTGCGCATCGACGGCGGGCACGGGCACCCACCCCGCGCCATCGGGATCCTCGACGGCATGAAAAGGCCCACGCCCGACGCAAGCCGAGAAGAGCACACAGGCGACGAGTATGACGAGGCCGAGGGCCCCCGAGGAGAGCTTCGAGACGAGTCGAGAGAAGTAGTTTTGGCGCGCGCGCATCTCGGGTCCGAGGCCCTTGAACACCGCACGCCGGCGAAGGTGTCACCGCGTGGACGAAAAAATAAAATCCCGGAAAACGGCTGATCCTGGGCCCGTGGCGTCCATCTACGCGGGCCGTGACGACCTTGATCGCTGCCTTGTCCCTGTCCACGAGCTTGGCCCCCACGCCCGAGCCGGTGAGACTTCGAGCACCGCGCCTCTTGGCCCCCGCCCAGGTGGACCGTCTGGACCGCCTCGCGTTCGCCGCGACGAAGCTCGCCCTCGCACCGCCCGAGCTCGGCCCGAGTACCTCGTTCACCGCGGGCACCCCCGACCGTGCACTCGACCTCGCCCCATTGCTGGTCAACCCGCTGCTCAGCTTCGCGTGGACGTCACTGGTCCCGGCCGAGATCCTCGAGCGCCACCACCTCCAGCTCGACGTGGACATCGGCCGCGACGGAGCGCTGCTGCGCTTCGGCGGGAGGATCTGATGGGGCCGGGATCCGATTCACCCGTGCTCGCGCTTGTACTCCAACGCGTACTCGCAAGCGCGCATGACCGCGAGATTGTCCCCGAGGGTCTTGCGCCACGCAGCTTCGAGCTCGGGAGGAACGTCGCCCTCGGCGAGCTTGGCGTCGATCTCGGCCGCGGTCTCCTCCGCGAACATGGCCGACTCGGAGATGCAGGCTTCGATGTCCTCGACGCTCCGCGACAGGTAGTCCCCGACTCTGCCCTCGATCGAAAAGGGGGTGACCTCGTCCAGCGGCGGATAGTCCTCGCGCGCAGCCCAGACATCGCGCGCAAGGCATTCGACATAGGCCTGGCAGGCCGGACCCACGTCGTCGGCATCGCGGCCCTTGGCGTAGTCGAAGGCGGTGCCCCCACCCTCGTCCGGGCGCAGCACGATCGAGATCTCATAGTTGCAGCGCTGTCCGCTCGGCAGCTGCCCCCGCAGGTGCTCGGCGCATCGGTACTTGGCTTCGACCATGCGGTCGTGCCGGTCGAGCACCATCAAGGGCCGCCACTTCTCCCTCTGTGCGACGTACATGCCGGCCAGCGACTCGGCCTCGGCGGCCAGCTCGGCCGCGTTGTCGACCCGACCGCGCGAGACGACACCCGGCTCGCGCTGCAAGGCGGGGTCACTAGTCCGCGGGGCGAAGTCACGGGACGCCGAAGGCCCGGCGGGGCTGGACGGCACGGGCGGCCCTTCGGCGGCACGATCGGCTGCGTTCTCGACGGGCGCGTCGCGCAAGGCCAGCCATGCAATCGCCGCTGCGCCGAGCAGCACAAAGAACACCAGCATCAGTCCACGCTTCGACATTGGATGCTCCTCGCTTCTTTGGCCTCGCGTCGCACGGCAAGTTGTACGCGTGAGCGCGCCAAATGGTCCCAGCTGGGGCGCCAATAAAAAAGCCCCCAGCACCTCGTCCGTCACTTCGCCGTGCAGAAAGAGGACACGGCCAGACGAGGGCTGGGGGCGACCGATGAACCAGCATCAACTCGCTTTGTTGGTGACCTCCTCGTCCTTCATCGCGTCCGCGGGCTCGTCGCCCGGGTCCGTCGCCGGCGGGGCCACCGGCCCTTCGGACAGGGCTTCGCCCTCGCCTTCGTCCACGGCCTCGACGCGCGAGACCTTGTTGGCGCGCAGGCTTTGGTACTCGGCGTTGGTGCGGCCGAGGACCTGGGCCAGCGTGCGGCGAAACGACGCGAGGCAGGGTGCCAGCTTGGCCGCGGCTTCGCGGTTCTGGACGACGGCCAGGCTATGGGCGCCGCGGGCGTGTTCGGCTTCGGACCACTCGCGTGAGGCCGTCTCGAGCATGGGTTCGATCGACGAGCGCATCAGGTCGAGAAAGGGAATCGTCTCGGGATTCACCTCGAGGTGCTCATCGATCATGCGCAAGAAGGCGCGCGTATCGTTGAGCACGTCGTCCGGAACGGTCGAGTTCCCGGCGACATCTCGGACGGTGAAGCCCTCGATGATCGCCAGCGCCTCGATCTGTAGCGCCCAGCCGCGGGTCGTCTTCGCTAGGGTCTCGGTCGCCTCGAGGCCCTCGGCTCGCTCGGTCGCTCGGCGCTGACCGAGAACCCGAAGGCTGTCGTAGGACTCGATGAAGGCCTGGGCCAAGGGCACCAGCGTGTGCGAGTAGGCCGCGATCGTCGGGTGGATGTGTTGGGTTCGCTCGTAGACCCGCAAAGCGCGGTCTGCGAGTCGTCGAAGTTTCCAATGCGGATGGGTAGGCATAACGGTTTTCTTTTCGTCTGTTGGTCTACGTGGGCTCCTTTTGGCCCTTTGGGGTTTCTGATTTGCCCGTCGCACCATGCTCCGGGCGTTCTGAACCCCCTTCGGCCGGCTCGCGCCCGGCTTGCACGCCTCTCCCAACTTTTTTCGATTTTTCTTCGATCGCTCCGGCGAGGAGCTCTCAGCGCTCCGCGCGGAAGCCATGAGTGCTCCGGCCGGATCAACGACCGCTCCGACCGGATCGACGACCGCTCCGACCGGATCGACGACCGCTCCGGTCAGATCAACCAGCGCTCCGGTCAGATCAACGACCGCTCCGCCGCCCCCCTGTCGTCGCTCCAGCGGCCACCCGCGAGCGCTCCGCAAGGGATCAGCGACCCCTCCGACCTCGACGAGGAGGCGCTCCGCCCTCGGTGACCCCTCGCTGTGCGGCCCCTCCCCAGCGCTCCGCCGAGACCCGGGTCGCGCTGGCCTCGCATCGAATCCCGCTCCGGCACACGCGAGCTCGCGCTGGGTCTACATTGGATGGGCGACCAAGCGAGTCAGCCTACCTACCGGAACGAAACGCCTCGATCTGACCCGAGAGGTGCGGGGCGACCGGCCTCGAGCAGGTGCGCTCCGAGAACTCGGAGGACCACTCCGTAGGCCCTCGACCCGACGACCGGCGTGCAGTAGGTGGCGCTCCAGCGCGTAGTAGGTCGCGCTGGGGCTTCGGCGCGTGTCCCTCGCCAGCCCCCGCCCCTACTTCGCCAACCCCAGCCGCGTGATCAGGTTTTCGGCGACGGCTTTCGCGGCGGCTTCCATGCCGGCTTTGTCGGGCGCTTCGTAGGCGGGGTCGAAGCTGGGAACGGCGTTGGAGTGGTAGAGCTCGAAGTGGACGAAGATGCGGTTGGCGGGCATCTTGCTCGAGTCTTTGGCGGCTTCGAAGGGGATGGAGATCTCGACGGACTCTTCGAGCACGCGCAAGGTGACGCCTTCGATACCGGCCAAGGTGATCTTGGACTCGCTCGAGCGCAGTTGGATCTCGGCGGAGAACCAGATCTGTAGGTCCGTCTCGGGCTTGGCGGCTTTGTAGTTGCAGCGGCCGCGATCGCGTTGCTCGTCCTTCTCGGCCATGACCTCCGAGTCGAGGTAGGTCAAGAAGGTCGCCACCTGTTTGGTGTCCGCGAAGATGCAGGGATCTTCGATGAAGGCCGCCGCGTCCAGGGCTTCGGTCGGCAGGCCCTCCGGTGTGGTGTGAACCGCCAGCGTCTTCTTCTCGGCTGTGGGCGCCGCGGGTGCGGCGGTGGCCGCGGTGGCCGCTGTAGCTGCCGCCGGGGCCCCCTCGCCTTCGCTCTTCTTTTCGCCATCGCAAGCGGGGGCGGCGAGCAGGAGCAGGGCGAGCGGGACGCGGGCAAAGCGGTTCGAGAGGCGCACGACTTGGTTGTCCCCGACCTCGTGGGGCCGCGCAAATGGGGCGGGGCAATTTGTCGAGGCTGCGGCGTTGTGGGGGCGCGCTGCGTTACTCTTTATGCGTGCCGGAGCTCTCGCGTGCCGCCGTGATGCTTCGTGTCGGGCTCGTGGCGGCGGCGGTGGGGCTCGTCGACCAGCTCAGCAAGGCCTGGGCCTACGGCGAGTTGCGGGGGGAGCCGGCCATCAAGCTGTGGCCGGGGCGCCTCGAGTTCGACTTTGCGTTGAACCCGGCCGCCGCCTTTGGCTTTGCGAGCAACTTCGGATCTCCGCGGATCGTCTTGTTGATCTTTGCGGTCTGTGTGGCGGCCGTGCTCGGCTGGCTCGCCTGGCGCTTTGGGGGCCAGTCGCGCTGGCTACGGCTCGGGGCGGGCTTGGCCATCGGCGGGGGGCTTTCGAACGCCGCCGACCGCCTGCACCGGGTGCACGAGTTCCCGATCTATTTTCGCAGCGAGCTGAGCTTTGACCAGCTCATGACGCACGGGGCTGCGATCCGCGATGCCATGGCCACGGGACGGGCGTGGACGGAGGTCGAGGACTATGGGGTCGTCGACTTCATCGTCGTCTATTGGGCGCCACATCGGCGCTGGCCCGCCTTCAACTTGGCGGACGTGGCCCTGACCGCGGCCGCGGTGGCGATCTGTGTGTGGGTCTGGCGCAAGCTCGAGCCCGCCGGATCTGCGCCGGCCGGCTCCGACTCGCCCCACCCCGAGGCGACGCGCTAGACCTCGCCCGCCAACGCGAAGCCCGCGGTGGAGAGCGCGGCGGCGATGTCGTCGCGCGAAGCTTCGCGGAATTCGTGGTAGCCGATCTCGAGTTCGGTGGCTTCGGCGTGCAGGAGCGCTCGGCGAACGCCGAGAACGCCGCGCAACGCGGAGAAGAGACGACCGAGGTCGGCGGGGGACGGGGATTCGTTGAGGTTTTGGATCTTGTAGCGCGTCATTGGTCTGTTCGATGAAAGCGGCCAAAGGCGGGGGCAGGACGAAAGGCCGCCCTGTGGCCCCTAGGCCATGCTCACGTGCGTTTCAGCTCGCCTGTCGCTCGAGATCGCCGATGCGGCGCAGGCCGAGGCCTCCAGCGCCGAAGTCGACGGAGCGCGGGTGTCGTCCGGACCTGTCTTCGATGCGGCCGTAGCGCGGCGACATCGTGTTTACGTCCGAAAGTGACCCAAGAAGCAACGTGACCCTGAACAGGTAGCACGCGGGGCGCGCTCTCGCAAACGAAGTGCCCTCACGTGTGCCTGGCGGCCATTTCGGCGATCTCGTGCCCCGATCTAGGCATCTGACGTCAGGCTGAAGCCCACGCGTGCAGCTGCAGCTTCCAACTCCGTCCACTGCACCTTTTCCCCTTCGCGCGAACGGACTTCGAGTTCGCTCATCGAGGGTCGGAGGGTTGCGCGATGAACCCCTTGGACCTTGCGAAGGGCGTTGAGCAGACGGCGCTGCTCGTCAACGGAGGTGGAGCGAGTGAGGTTTGAGATCTTGTACCTTCTCATCGATGTCTTTCTGGTGAACCAAGTCCGTCGTGAAGCGAACTACGCGCGGGCTTTGGACCGCCCGTGAACGATGCACGCACCGGGCCACTGCACCAGCCCTTGATCAAGCACGACTTTTTGGCCTTCTTGGGCGCGGCCGGGTTGGGTCAGGGTGAATTGAAATCAAGGTGATGCGTGCCCGTCGACGCGACCACCTTCGTCTTCCCAGTTCTCGATGGCCTTTCGCACCCGGGCCTTTTCGCGGCGGGCACGAGATGGGGTCGAATCCCGGGCTGTTGGCGGCGTGCTGGAGTTCGGAGGCGGATCGTCGCCGGACCCCTGGTTGGCCAGGGGACGGAGTTCGTTGTGCTTCGGGCTGTGCCCGGGCGGTTCTCGTTCGTGGGTAGGAGACATGGGTTTCCTCGCGTGTGCATCCGCCCCCCTCGAATCCGAGCGCGATGACTCACGCGCCGGATTTGAAGGGCTTGGAGCGACCGACTCAGCTCTCGGTGGTCAAGGAGAAGCCGGCTTGGGAGGCTGCCGCCGCAATGTCGGCGCGCTTGGCCTCGCGGTCCTTTTGCGAGCCGATCTCCAACTCGCTCGACTGCAGATGCAAGACAGCTCGACTGACGCCCCGCACGTCGCGTAGGGCGTTGATGAGCTTGCCCTGCTCGGCGGATGAAGTGGACTCGCTGAGATTCTGGACCTTGTACTTTTTCATGGTGTTGCTCTTTCGGCCTGAAGTGCCCGGCGACGAAATGACGCTGGCAATCGCGGCGAGTCTGAAGATGCACGTCCCACGCCATCCTCGAGACCCATGAAATCGTTCACATTCCGAGCCAGCGGTGCGTAATACGGGCGGGCCGGCAGCAACATGGCGCGTCACTTTGAGCGCGGCGCCTCGGTCGCGTGATACGCCGTGAGCTTGCGCTGCAAAGTAGCAGTGCCGATCCCGAGTTGCGTCGCGGTCGCGGCTCGATTGCCCTTGTTGGCACTCAAGACGCGAAGTACGTGCGCGCGCACCACCTCGGCGAGCAGGCGTCTGTCCGTCGGCGCCGCATCCCGCCGCACGGGGGCACGCGGGGAGCCTGGCTGCAAGACCGCTTCCGGTAGGTCCTCGAGACCCACCTTCGGGCCGAGGGCCAAGGCCGCCGCCCGCTCCATGGCATTCTCGAGTTCGCGGACGTTGCCCGGCCAAGCGTAGGCCGAAAGGCACTCCATCGCCGCCTCGGTGAAGCCCTCGAGCTGCCGGCCCCCTCTGGCCGCTGCCCGCTCAAGCAGTTGCGTTGCGAGGTCCGGCAGATCGTCGTCTCTGTCCCGCAAGGCAGGAAGCTCGAGTTCGACGACCTTGATGCGGTAGTAGAGGTCGGAGCGGAAGCTTCGGCCTACCTCGCTTTCGAGGCGTCGGTTCGTGGCAGCGATGACCCGTACGTCGATGGGACGGCTTCGGTTCTCACCCACGCGACGGACCTCGCGTTCTTGCAGTACGCGCAGTAGCCTCACTTGCATCTGCGGCGGCACTTCGCCGATCTCGTCGAGGAGCAAGGTCCCGTGGTTCGCGGCTTCAAAGAGGCCCTCGCGGTGGTCCGTGGCTCCCGTGAAGGCCCCGCGACAGTGGCCGAAGAGTTCGCTTTCGAGCAAGGTTCCGGTGATCGCCCCGCAGTTGACGGCGATGAAGGGGCCGTCGGCTCGCGGGGACGCCTCGTGGAGTAATCGCGCGATTCGCTCCTTGCCCGTCCCGCTCTCGCCAGTGATCAAGACGGTGGAGCCGACTTTGGCTACGCGCTTCGTGAGTTCCACGAGTTTGGCCATGGAGGGACTACGCGCCACGATGTCGCCGGGAGTCTTGGCCCGGGCGGCCTTCGAAGCCGGCGCGAGTTGTCGCTCCCGGTCGAGACCCGCGCCTTCGGCCGCGCGAAGGTTGGCGGCCCCCATCCGCAGCGATGCGCGGAAGTGACCGCGAAGGGCTGCGTCCTCGCCCGCTGCACCGGCCAAGTCCCTTGACCGCGGCTCGTCGTCGGCGACGGCGATCGCCATACGGCAACAGCCGTCCCCCCTGGCGATGCAACGATCTTCGAACACATGAGTCTCGACGCCTCGAACACGGGTCAAGAAGCCACTGACGATTCCCGCCGTCATCCAGCAAACGGGCCGCGCCGCCACACCGATGTGAGCGAGATGCTGGTCCGCCTCACCGGACTGGACGACGTCGACCCTCTCGCCCCTGCGCCCGTCTCCCGGCTCGACGCGAAAGAACACCTGAAGGGCATTGATCCTGGCCGCCAACAGCGACCAGTCTCCCTCGCCGTGGCTCGGACTCGAGGTACGCACGGCGCAAGCCATCCGCCACCCCTGTGCAAATCCAAACCTCGCCAAGGTTGCGCAGGCCGGAGCCAGACCGAAGTCCTCGATGAGCTGCCGGCGCAGAACGCCGATCGCCTCCACGTCGACCTGTAGCGCCCGTCGTGCGGTAGCGATGAGGGTTCGTCCTTCGACGTCGAGATCCTGGTATGTCGTATTGTTCATGCGCGCCCAGCCATGGATTCGGCGCTGGTACATGCCAGCAGCCTCGAGTCCATGATCGCGGGTCGCCCACGAACTTCCGTGACTGCCCAGAAGCTAGCACGCGCCCTACTTCCCAACAAGCCCGGCGATCTCGTGCGCGGCTGCGAGCGCAGTCGACTTCGAGTAGGCTGCGCTCGCCCGAGGCCGGACCGTGACCGATCAGCCTTCCCGACAGCGACGCTATCTCATCTTCGCCTTGGTCGCCGTGGTGACCGTCGCCTTCGATCTTTGGACCAAGGCTTGGGCTTGGGACAACGTGCGGCCGCCCGACGGCAGCCCGGTCACCGTCGTCGAGCACGTCTTTTATTTTCGCTACGGCTTCAACACTGGCGCGGCCTTCAGCTTCTTGCGCGACTCGGCCTTCGCGCGGCCCTTTTTCATCGTCGTCACCTTGCTCGCGCTCGGCTACATGGGCTGGATGATCAAGACCATGCCGACCAAGCGCGGCTACGGCTTCGTGGCCGTCGGGCTGATCGTCGGCGGCGCGCTGGGCAACCTCTACGACCGGATCACCCGCGTCGACATGGTTCACGTCGACGGCAAGCTCGTCGAGAGCCACGGCGTCGTCGACTTTCTGCAGTTCTATTACAACTGGGACGAGGGCAAGTACTGGCCCATCTTCAACATCGCCGACACCGCCTTGTGCGTCGGCGTGGGCTTGCTGCTCATCTACCTGCACAAGCAGGGCAAAGAAGACGAGGCAGCCGCCGAGGCGGCCAAAGCGGCCGAAGCCGTCGCTTGAGCGCGCGCCCTACTCGGCCGCGTCGAGCTCGCCGGCCTTGGCGCGGGCGATCCACTCACGCGCCTCGCTATCGAGAATCTCGGTCGCCTTGCCCGTGAAGATGCGAAAGAGCAAAGGCACGTCCATGTCGAAGACGAGCTTGTCTTCGTAGACGGTCAAGCTGCCGTCGAGCTTCTTGCCTTTGACCTCGAAATCCAGCTCGACTTTGGAGTCGCTGAGCCACTTGGGTTTGAGTCCGAACTTGGCGAAGCGCTCCGCGTAGGACTCGACGGCCTTGCGCGCGACCAACTGCGCTTGGGCCATCTCGAGGTCATGGGGAATCTCGTGCTTCACGCTCTGAGCATAGCGGTGGGTCGTCGCGGCGCCAAAATGCGGTCCTCGCACCGTGCACGGCCTTGCGCACCTAGGGATCGAAAGCGCGCGACTTGGCCAGGGTCTCCAGACGCTCTTGTTCCGGGTCGGAGTCCACGACGATGCCACCGCCCGAGCGAAGCCAAAGGCCCGAGCGGCCGAGCAACGCCGTTCGGATCGGGATGCTCACACTCAGGCCGCGCGGCTCGAGGACGAAGATCGCGCCGCAATAGATCGACCGTGGTCCCGACTCGAGGGCGTCGATGATCTCCACGGTACGGCGCTTGGGTGCGCCCGTAATGCTGCCGCCGGGGAAGAGAGCGTCGAAGATCCCCGGCAAGCTCCAGTCGGGACTCAAGGTGGCGCGGACTTCGCTCACCAGGTGATGCACCGTCGGCAAGCTCACCAGCTGCGGCGGGCCGACCACCCGCACCGAGCCCGCCTCGGCGAGTCGTCCGAGGTCGTTGCGCACGAGGTCGACGATCATCACGTGCTCGGCCGCATCTTTCTCGCTTTGCAAGAGCGCCTCGCTCGCGGCGAGGTCCGCGGCCGGGTCTGCGTGACGCGGCCGCGTCCCTTTGATCGGCCACGAGGCGATCGCACGCGAGGCACGGTCCACCCTCACCAAGGTCTCGGGACTGTTCGAGACGATCCAAAGGCCCTCGCGCACGCGCATCAGGGCGCCCATCGTCGAGGGCGTGGCGCCGCGCAAGCGAAGGTGCGCGTCGACGGCCTCGCGGGCGTCGTCGCGGCGAGCATGGGTTCGCTGCGCCGTGAACTCCTGCGAGAGATTGACCTGGTAGGTGTCGCCCGCCCGAATGTGTTCGATCGCCTGGCGCACGCGCGCCCGGTAGGACTCGGCGCTCTCGTGGGCCCGCAGCTCGCCAAAGGGCCACGCGCCCCGCCTCCCCCCGCGCGCACCCGTGACCTGCGCATCGGCCCGGGCGTAGACAGCCTCGAGTCGTGCGGCCGCGGCCGCACTTAGTGCGTGCACTTCGGGGGGCCCTTTCCCCTCGAGCTCCCACGCCGCGGCGTAGCGACGTGCGACGAGCCCCGGCAAGCTTCCGGCCCGCGCCGGACGGCCGAGCAGCGCGTCGGCCCCGAGGTCGTAGGTGACCCAGCCCATCCACACCCCCCGCGGGTCCTCGCGCCACAAGGCGTCCACGCGGGCCAAGGCCGCCAGGTCGTCGTCTTCGATCTCGAGCTGCGCCTCGACGCCGAAAAAGCCCCGCGCCTCTCGGCCGCCGTCGAGCCAGGCGTACGCGGTGGCGGCGGGATCCAAGGCCACCGCAGCGAGGCGCGCCGGGTCGACCTCGTTCACGCTTGGTCGCCGGTGTCGGGCCGCTGCTCCATGGCGTTGACGAAGCCCCAGGTGTAGCTGAGCGCCGAGATCACGGCCATGGCCAGCCCGCCAAAGATGAAGACCGTGCCGACGTCGTGGCAGTTGATGAAGTGCCCGGTCGGCAGCCGGTAAGAAAAGTGCAGCATCAAAAAGCAGATGCCGATCATCTGGAAGGCGGTCTTCGCCTTGCCGCCCGCGTCTGCGACGATCTCGACTTGCTCGCGCAGGGCCATCATGCGCAGGCCCGAGATGTACAGCTCGCGGCTGATCAACAAGATCACGACGTAGGGCGGGACTCGACCCAAGGCGGCCAGCTCGATGAGCAAGGCGGTGACCATCACCTTGTCGGCCAGGGGATCCATGAACTTGCCGAAGAAGGTCACCAGGCCCTTGCGACGCGCGAGCCAGCCGTCGACCACGTCCAAGGTCGCCGCCAGCAAAAAGAGCATCATCGCCCAGAAGTTCGAGATCGGGTCCCCGTTGCGCATCATCAAGAGCACCGGCGGGATCAAAAAGAGCCGGCCAATGGTGATGGTGTTCGGCAGGTTGCCGATCTCGCGCTTGATCGCCTCGAGGCGATTGGCCGCGCGTGGGGGCGGCCCGCCGGACGGCGTGGGCCCAGTCGAAGCTTCGGGGGTCTGACTCATCTTCAGGGCTCGGGCTCGGGCTCGGGCTCGGGACGGTCGGGGCGAGGCAAGCTGGCGAAGACGGCGCCCTCACCTTCGCAGTGCACGAACTCGGAGTCGCTGATGGCGGTGGGGATGACGTTCCCCACCCAGCCGACGAACGCGTCGGCGCGCACGCGGTGGGGACGGTCGGGCGAGACTTTGATCGCTACCAGCTCTCCGGCGACGCGGATGGCCACCTGCCCTTCGCCGGCGACGCGCACCAAGGAGATGGCGCGGCTGATCCGTGAGCCGGGCAAGGTCCCCACGTCCCACATCAATGAGGCGTCGATGGCCCACACGTGACGCTCGACGAAAAAGCAGAGGTCGCGCTCGAGTCGGATCGGATAAAAGCGCTCGTCTTCGCGGGACAAGACCAGGTAGCCCTCGCCTTCGACCGCCACCAGACGGCGAAAAACCTCGGGGACGGCCCGCCCCTGCATGCGCCGATTGAGCGGCCGCACCTGGACGTTCTCGCTGCACAAGAGCAGGGAGTCGGTACGGGTCATGGTCTCGCCGCGGATGGCCACCCGCAGGTGCCCGTCGTCGGTGAGGGCAAGCGCGGCCGCGCTCGCATCCGGCGTCAAAAGGCGCGAGAAGGCGAAGCTCGTGACGCCGGGGATGGGAGTCGACTCGCGCACCTGCCCTAAACTATCGCTCGACGGCGCCGCTGGCCACCGTCGAGCCCGCCGAGCCCGCGTCCCGCCCTCGACAAGCGTATAGGGCGCGTGTAGGGGCGCGTGCAGGGGGTGGATCAGCGCGCGATATGCCGGGCCGGGGCGCGCCGCAGCTGGCCCCCGCCGAGCTGCACTTGGCGCTCGTAGGCGTAGTAGCGGCGCAAGACCGCCCGGACGTAGGCGCGGGTGCTCTCGTAGGGAGGCACGCCGCCGTACTTTTGCACCGCGCCAGCCCCCGCGTGGTAGCCGGCGATGACCAAGACCATGTCGCCGTTGAAGCGGTTGGCCAACAAGCGCAGGTACTTGGTGCCGCCGTAGATGTTTTGGCGCGGGTCGAAGGGTTTGCCGACGCCCAGGTACTTGGCCGTCGAGGGCATCAGCTGCATCAGGCCCATCGCCCCGACGCGGCTGACCGCGTGCGGGTTGTAGTTCGATTCGGTGTGGATGACCGCGCGAACCAGAGCCTCGGGCAGCTGGTAGCGCTGCGCCGCCCCGCGGATGAAGGTGTCGTAGCGGTGGAAGCGCTCGCCCGACATGTTCACCGGGCCGCGGCTTTGCGGCGCCAAGCTGCTGCGCGCCTTGGCGTCGGCGTCACTGCTGCCCGCGTAGCTCTTCCACAGGGCCCAGTTGCCCTTCGAGCGCTTGACGTTGGTGATGTGGATGCGCCCCTCGGCGTCCGTGTACTTGTAATAATTGTTGCGCCCACCGGCGTCGGCCAGCTGCGGGCCCGCCCAGGTCAGGGCGCCGAGGCCCAGCGCGATCCCCAAGCAGGCCTTGCGCAAGCGGCGCACTTTGCCCGCACGCGCACGGCAGGGGCCCTGGGGGCGCGTCGTGCACGAAGGCTCGACCGGCATGAGGGGAGTCTAACAGCGCCGCCCCACGCTCGACCAAAAGGCGACGAAAACACCCGCGCCGGCCATTCGCAGCGAAGGCCTGCTACCTTGCGACCCGGTGAGCGAGTCCGACGGCCGCGACATCATCGATACGGACTGCCTGGTCATCGGCTCGGGGCTGGCGGGGCTGTACTTCGCCTTGCGCCACGCGCAGCGCGGGCGGCAGGTCGCCATCGTCACCAAGCACCGCCGCGAGTCCTCGAACACCCGCTGGGCCCAAGGCGGCATCTCGGCCGTCTTCGACGACGAGGACAGCTACGACGCGCACGTGGCCGACACGCTGAAGGTCGGGGCGGGCCTGTGCAAAGAGGAGATGGTGCGCTTCGCCGTCGAGCGCGCGCCCGCCTTGGTGCGGGGCTTGTCGACCGAGTTCGGCGTCCGCTTCGACCCCTCCGAAGAGAGCCCCGGCGAGTTCGAGCTCGGCCGCGAGGGCGGCCACTCGGCCCGCCGCGTGGTCCACCACCAAGACATGACGGGCGCCGAGGTCGAGCGGGCGCTCATCGCCGCCGTCGAGGGCCACGCCAACATCACGATCTACGAGCACCACGACGCGGTCGACCTGCTGAGCTGGCGCAAGATCGATGGGAGCCGCGGCTGTTTCGGCGCGTACGTCTTCGACATCCTGGGCAACCGCGTCTTGGCCTTTCGCGCGCCGCTGACCGCCTTGGCCACAGGCGGCGCGGGCAAGGTCTACCGCTACACCTCGAACCCGGACATCGCCACGGGCGACGGCATCGCCATGGCCTACCGGGTGGGCGCGCGCGTCTCGAACCTCGAGTTCATGCAGTTCCACCCGACTTCGCTTTACCACCCGGACGCGAAGAACTTCTTGATCTCCGAGGCCCTGCGCGGCGAGGGCGGCATCTTGCGGCGCGCGGACGAGAGCGACCTGATGGAGGGCCGGCACCCCATGGGCAGCTTGGCCCCCCGCGATGTCGTCGCCCGAGAGATCGACGCCGAGCTCAAACGCAGCGGCGCGCGCTGTGTCTTTTTGGACATGCGCCACCTCGACCCCGAATTCACGGTGACCCGCTTTCCGGGCATCCACGCCCGCTGCATCTCCTTGGGCATCGACATGCGCAAAGAGATGCTTCCGGTCGTCCCGGCCGCCCACTACATGTGCGGCGGCGTGAACACCGACCGCCACGGCCGCACGAACGTTCCCGGCCTGATGGCCATCGGTGAGGTCGCCCAAAGCGGGATGCATGGCGCGTGTCGCCTGGCCTCGAACTCGCTGCTCGAGGCCGTGGTCTTGGCCGCGTCGGCGGCCGAGGTCGCCGACGAGTTCGCCCGCACGCCCCCGCCCACCGAGAAGATCGAGAGCTGGAACGAGGGCGCCGCCGTCGACTCGGACGAGGCCGTCATCGTCTCGGCCTACTGGGAAGAGGTCCGCGCCTTGATGTGGAACTTCGTCGGCATCGTGCGCTCGGACAAGCGTCTCGAGCGCGCACGCCGTCGCCTCGAGCTCATCCGCGAAGAGATCGACGAGTACTACTGGCGCTTTCGCGTGACCCGCGACGTGCTCGAGCTGCGCAACATCACCTTGGTCGGCCGCCTCATCGTCGAAGCCGCCACCCGGCGCCGCGAGTCCCGAGGCTTGCACTACACCGTCGACTATCCCGACTTGGTCGACGAGCTGGCCCACGAGATCCTCTTCGACAAGTACGATGGGGGGCCGCGCCCATGAGCCACGCCCCACCCTCTCGCCGACATGGCCGCCTCGCGAGCGCACTGATGCTGCTCGCCCTCGCCTGCGGGCCCCGACACACCGCGACGCCCGACGATCTGCGTGACGCGTGGGCCAAAGCCCTGCGCGACGACGACCCCGAGAAGGCCTGGGCCCTCTTGTCGCCCGGCGCCCAAGCCCAGATCGGCAAAGAGGCCTTCCTCGAGCGCTGGACGCGAGACCGCGAGGATCACCGCGCCCAGCTCGAAGCCCACGAGAAGTTCGACCCGGCCGCGGACGAAGGCGTGGTCTTGGCGGGCCGCACCACGCACCCCGGCGGCGCCGAGCTGCGCTGGGTCGAGGTCGAAGGGGACTACCTCGTGCTGGCGGGCCTGCCGACCAGCGCGTGGACCATGACGGCCGAGAGCACCATCCGTGCCTTCATCTCGGCCCTTCGCCGGGCCTCGGACGGATCCCTCGAGGGCCTGGTCGCCCCCGAGTTGCGCGAGCGCGTCAGCGACGCGTGGAGCGAGCGGGCCGACGCCATCGAAGCGGCGCTCGAGGTCCCCGGATCCCTCGAGCTCTCCAGCGAGTACGACCGCGCGGTCTTGCGCTACGAGGGTGGCGCCGTCGTCCTCGAGCGTACCGAGTCGGGCTGGCGGGTCTTCGACCTGCGCTGAGCCCCGCGAAGCCGGCGAGAGCCCCCGCGCCCCCGCCCCCAGGGGCGGACGGCGACCAGATCGCGGCCAGATCGCCAGGGGCCCCCTTGCCCGCGGGGCCGCGATCGTCTAAGCAGCCTCTCCGGAGGGTACCCCCATCGAGATTCAACTCAGCACCGAGCCCTGGGAGCTCGTCGACGTCGACGCCTTCGTCTGCCCCGTCAACTCGGCGGGGACGATGGACCAGTACCCGGCCTCCCACATCCGGGACCTGGTGGGCCGCGACTTGACCCCCGTCCTCAAGCCCCACACGCCGCTCGCCATCGGCGCGGCCTTCGTCACCGACGCCGGCAACATGCGGGCGCGTCACCTGATTCACGTTCCGAACACCCGCGACCCGGGCGCGCAGGTGCTGGTCGAGGATGTCGCCCGTGCGACCCTGGCCGTCATCGTCACCTGCGACCTCAAGGGCTTCGACACCGTCGCCATCCCCTTGATGGGCGCCTTCGAGACCGGCATCCCCGCCGAAGAGGCCGCGCGTGCCATCCACTCGGAGTTCCGCGCCAGCCGTCGGGAGCGACCCCTTCGCGCCCTGCTGATGGCCCGTTCGCCCGAAGAGGTGGACGTCTTCGAGATGGCCATCGAAGGCCTGAGCTGAGCTCGCGGGCCCCGGTGGCCCGCAACGCAGATCGATGAGCGCGCGAGGACGCGCCCCGATGGTCTAGGGCGCGTCCTTGTGGTAGTCGAGCAGCCCATGGCCAGCAGCTTCTTGCCGCTCATCGCCATTCCCGCGGCCGCCTTGGTCTTGGGCCTGCGCCGCCCGAGTGGTCCGACGCGCGGCGCCGCCGCCATGGGTGTCCAGCTCTCGCGGGCGGCGGTGGCCATCGGCATGCTGATCGCCTGCGGCTGGTTCATCCTCGTGATCGCCAGCTACGTGCGCGAGTGGGGCTGCCCCGGTGGCTTCGATGGCGCGGGCGCCTGCCTCGAAAAAGGTGCGTGGGACTTTGGCCCCACCGGCATCGTGTTGTTGAGTCTGCCCCTCGCCGCGGCCGTCGCCTTGGCGCTGCGCCCGGTCACGATCGCCCCTCCCCTGCCGCCCCAGGTCACGCTGCGACGAGCGAGTGGCGCCGCCGCGCCTGCGCCCGAGCCCGAGTCCGAGCCCAAGACCGAGACCAAGGCCCAGCCCGAGCCCGAGGCGGCCGAGGCGCCCGAGCCCGAGCCCGAGCCCGCGAGCCCGAGCGAAGCGCAAGCCGAGCCCCCGCCGGCGCTCGAAGGTGCCGTCGAAGAGGACCGCGTCGAAGGCGAGAGCGTCGCGCGCGAGGCCGCCATGGTCGCCGCGCGCGGGCGAATCGGCGAGCGCCCCGGCGTTGTCTTTTCTCCCTACGTCAACGACGAGGCGAACCAGGCCCTCGCCGAGCTGGCCGAGGCCCTCGCCGCCAAACGCTACTTGGCCTTCGCCCCCGGTGGCGTCGCCGCCGCGCCCAATGCGGCCGGCGCTAAATCGGCGGCCGGCTGGGGCGCCGCGCACGCGAGTGAGCTCGCCTTGGACTTGGCCGGCGGCGCCGTCGACAGCCTGATCCTGCTCGATGCCCGCGTGGAGTTCTCCAGCCTGGCGCTCAGCGCCCTGGCCCGCGTCGGCTCGGTGTGCATCGCCGACGAGCACAACGAGATCAGCGCCGCCGTCGATGTATTGCTGGCGGCGCCGAGCTTCGACGCCGATGGCGGCCACGCCAGCGACGACGACG
>JAUIJR010000494.1 GCA_030431075.1 Polyangia bacterium
AGCACGCGGCCGCGGTCTTGGTCGGCTTGCCCGAGCTGTGGCCGCTGACCGAGCTCGACGAGCTGGCCCAGGCCCTGCGCGAAGACGTGGGCTTGGCGACGGGGGCCGTCGTGGTCAACAAGGCCTGGCCGCGCGTCGACGCGGAGCTGCCCTCGGCCCGCTTCGAGGCCGGAAGCGACGCCGCGGCGTGGCACGGCCTGGGGCGCGCCTTGGGTCGCGGCCGCGCCGAGAGCGAAGCCCTCGAGAGCTGGAGCGCCGAGCGCCCACGTCGCGGGGGCGAAGAGCTGCCGCAGTTCGAGATCCCCTTTGTCGCGCAGGGGCTCGAGTCGATGCCGGACTTTCGAGCGCTGCGAGAGACCCTCGCCGGAGGTGCCGCGTGAGCGCCTGGCACTCGCCCGGGCGCCAAGTCGGTGACCGACTCGGCGACCTACTCGTCGGCTGGGTCGTCGCCCAGGATCTGCACCAAGGGTGCGCCCGCGTCGACGGCGTCACCGGGCGCCACATGGATGGCCGCGACCACGCCGGCCCGACTCGCGCCGAGCTCGTTTTCCATCTTCATCGCCTCGACGATCACGACGGGGGCGTCGGCCTCGACGCGATCGCCTTCGGCGACCAGGAGCTTGACGACGCGTCCGGGCATGGGCGCGCGGATCTCTCCATCGCCTTGGCCACCGCGCCCGCCGCCGAGGGCCGCTTCGAGGGCGGCTTCGGCCGCACTTTGGATCTCGAAGGGGACCCGCTGGCCGTCGACGTGCCCCTCGTTGGGTCGCGGCGCACCGGCCAGGGTCACCACGAACTGACGGGTCTCCCCGCGCGGGCGCACCAGCAAGCGCCCGTCGCCGCTTTGGACGATCTCGAAGCGCTGACCTTCGACCTCCACCCCCTCGGCGTCGACGCGCGCTTCGACGCTGCGATCACCGACGCGGAGCACGAAACGCGAGGAGCCGGACACGGCGGGAGAGTATGCGATGGCTGAGGCGAGGTCCACGGGCGCCGAGGCGAGCGCGCAGGTCCCCTTTGGTCACCGACGCTTGGTCCTGAGCTTGGGCCCGGGCGGTGTCGGCAAGACGACGACGGCGGCCGCGCTCGCCCTGCGGGCGGCCGAGGCGGGGCGCAAGGTCGCGGTGGTCACGGTGGATCCCGCGCGGCGTTTGGGCCAGGCCCTGGGCCTGAGCGCGGACGCGGGCGGTGGCGAGCTCGTGCGGGTCTTGGATCCCGAGCGAGACGGCGCGCACCTCGATGCGCTGCTGCTCGACAGCGCGGCCGTCTTCGACGAAGTGGTGCGCGCCTACGCGCCGAACCGCGGCGCGGCGGATCGCATCGTGAACTCCAAGATCTACCGCGCCACCCGCGAGCGACTCGGTGGTGCGATCGAGTTCGCGGCCATGGCCCGCGTGCTCATGCTGCACACGGCTGGAGACCACGACTACATCGTGCTCGACACGCCGCCGACCGCGAACGCCCTCGACTTTTTGGGCGCGCCCGCCCGCATCCGCGAGCTGGCCGAGAACCCGGCCGCCCGTATGGTCACCGGCACGGGCCGGCTCGGCGCCAAGGTACTCGGGCTCGGCGGTGCGGTGATCATCAAGGCCCTCGAGGCCCTCGGCGGCGGCGACTTCCTGCGCGAGCTGGGCGTGTTCTTGAAGGACTTCGCCGAGATCATCCGCGAGTTTCAGCGTCGCGGCGGCGACTTCGACATGCTCTTGCGCTCCGAGCACACGGGCGCAGTGGTCGTGACCTCGACCGCGGCCTTCGCCGTGCGCGAGGCCGAGGCCTTCGCTGCGAGGTTGCGCGAGTGGGGCTTGGCCGTCGACGGTGTCTTGCTCAACCGGGCCGACCCCGAGCTCCCGGATCTGGCGACGGCCCCGGGGGCGCGCGACGCCCTGCAGCGCGCCGTGCCGGATCCCGCGACCCGCGAGGCCGTCATCGACGCTTACACGCGCGCGCGTGCCTTGGGCGAGCGCAGCGCGGCCGCGCGGGCCCGTCTCGCCTCGGTCGAGCCACCCCTCGACGTCTACGTGGGCGAACGCAGCGAAGATCCGCCGGAGACTTTGCCCGAGCTGCGCGCCTTTGGTCGGCGAACCTTCGGCGGCTGAAAAAAACGCCGAGGTCGGGAACGTTTCGGCGCGGGCGGCCGGCTCTGCTTCGGACCCCCCATGCTCGAGTTCCCACGTCGACGATTCGGCGCAGCCCCCCGCGTGGCTGCATGTGTTCTCCTAGTTGCCGCTGCAAGCGCCTGCGACCCCGAATTCGAGGACGTGGCGACCTGGCCGAGTCCTGGCCCGGCGACCCCCAAGGCCTGGATCTCGGCCGAGAGCACCTTGGCCCGCGTGATGGTCTCATCGATGGACACGGGGACCCCGACGTCGAGACTGACCTGCCTCGATGCGGATGGCACCTTCTTGGGCGACGCCACCTTGAGTGCCCCTTGGAAGTTCGGCGCGCTCGATCGAGATCCGACCATTCAAGCCGGGGGCTACAGCCACCATTGGGCGTGGGCCGAGTACCAGCAGGGCGCGACCCATCTCGGCTTCTTGATCGAATTCGACAGCGAGTGCAACGCGCAGCAGCTGGTGAGCGCGGCCGTGCCGCTCAACCAAGGCTCGGTTCAGGCACAGGGCATCGCCGCCGACGACCACGGCAACTTGTTCTTGGGCCTGACCCGCAACCCCACCGACGTCCAGAGCTACGACCACCAGCTTTGGCGCTACGACGGCGCGAGCGGTACCTGGTCCGAAGCCGCCGTCTCTCCGCCCTTCGCGGGGCCCATCTTGCTCTACGGGGCGGCGGCGACGACGAACGACGTCAACTTCGACGTCGGCCTCGACGAGGTCGTCGCCGGCTCCGGAGGCTCGCAGCGGCGCTACGACTCGACGACCCTCGCCTCCTTGGGCACGCGCTCCCTCTCCAATCCCGCCAACACCTACACCGCCGCGTGGGACGTGTGGTGGGGGTACACGGTGCAAGTGCGTCGCTCCACGCTGTTCGTGGGAGGCTTCTACCCCAGCGATACGCTGTTGCTGCACGACGCGGATGGCAACCTGATGGAAAGCCATGGCGCGGGCAGCGGGAGCCTCGGCTTGGACCTGGCGCGCCACTTCGTCGACGACGAGCCGCCCTACCTGTCCTTCCTCATCTACCGTGAACAAGGGGGTGGGTTTGGATTTCCGGCGGCGCCTGTCCTCGCAGAGAAGAAGATCGTCGCCTACCCCCCGTGATTTCGCCCCCGGCGAGTTCACCGCGCCGGCACCCAGGGCACACCGCCCGCGTGGCCCTCGCTGCTAAGCTGCGGCCATGCAACGGCGGCAGTTCCTGGAGCTTTGGACCCTGGCGGCGGGCGCGTTGGCCCTCGGTGCTTGCGGTGGAGGCAAGGACGACGAGACCTACCTCGAGGGCACGCAGTTCTTCCCGCAGTCGGTGGCCTCGGGAGATCCGCGGCCGGATGCGGTGGTCTTGTGGACGCGCGTGGTCGACGAGGACGCGGGCGAGGGGGATCTCGAGCTCGAGGTGCAGGTCTCGAGCAGCGAGGACTTCGCCGACTACGTCGCCATGGAGGTGACGGCGCGCGCCGATCGTGACCGCACCGTGCGGGTGCAGGCCACCGAGCTCGAGGCCGGGCAGTTCTACTTTTACCGCTTCGTCTACCGCCGGGCCGACGGCGCCTTCGTCAGTCGCACCGGTCGCACCAAGACGGCGCCTTCGCCCGACGCCGACACCCCGGTGCGCTTCGCCTTCGTCTCGTGCCAAGACTTCAACGGGCGCTACTACAACAACTACCTCGCGATGCTCGAGCAAGAGCTCGACTTCGTGGTGCATCTCGGCGACTAC
>JAUIJR010000043.1 GCA_030431075.1 Polyangia bacterium
CATGGCCGTGCTCGACGCCGTCCGCGAGGACCGTGAGGTCCGCGCCTTGGTCTTGCGCGGCCAAGGCGGGAACTTTTGCGCCGGCGGCGACATCAAGGACATGGCGGCCGCCCGCGCCGCCAAGGCCCCCGCGCCGGGCGAGCCGGATCCCATGGCCGTGGCCAACCGCCGCTTTGGCGTGCTGATCGAGGCCATCGACCGGGCGCCCCAAGCGGTGGTCGTCGTGGCCGAGGGCGCCGTGATGGGCGGTGGCTTTGGCCTCTTGTGCGTGTCCGACGTGGCCATCGTGGTCGAAGGCGCCAAGCTGCGCTTGCCCGAGACCTCGCTGGGCATCCCGCCCGCCCAGATCGCGCCTTTCATCGTGCGACGGATCGGCTTGACCCAAGCGCGTCGCTTCGCGGTCACCGGGGCGCGTCTCGATGCCCGCGGCGCCGTCGACGTGGGCCTCGCCCACCTCTACGCCGAGACCCCGGCTGCGGCCGACACTGCCTTGCAAGGAGTGCTGGCCGAGATCCGCAAGTGCGCCCCCGAGGCGGTGGCCATGACCAAGGCCCTGATGCTCGACGCGCCCGACTTGCCCGTGAAGACCCTGCTCGATCGCGGGGCCGAGCACTTCGCGGCCGCCGCCCGCGGCCCCGAGGGCATGGCGGGCATGGCCGCCTTCATCCAAAAACAAGCGCCCCCCTGGGCCAGCGAGTAGTCCGCCCGAACCCCCGTTAGCGAGCCAGCCGCGATGTCCTTTCGCAAACTCCTCATCGCCAACCGCGGCGAGATCGCCTGTCGCGTCATCTCGACCGCCCGCGCTTTGGGCTACCCCACGGTGGCCGTCTACTCCGACGCCGACGCCGACGCGCGTCATGTCGCCATGGCCGACGAGGCTGTGCGGATCGGCCCGCCGGCGGCGGCCCAAAGCTACCTCGACATCGAGGCCATCTTGGCCGCCTGCGCCCGCACGGGGGCCGACGCGATCCACCCTGGCTACGGCTTTTTGTCCGAGAACGCCGGCTTTGCTCGCGCCTGTGAAGAGGCCGGCATCACCTTCGTCGGCCCGACGCCCGCGGCCATCGAGGTCATGGGCGACAAGGCCTCGGCCAAGGCCGCCCTGCGCGACGCGGCCGTGCCCTTGGTCCCCGGCTTTTTCAGCGACGACCCGGCCGACCAAGCCGACGAGCGCCTGATGGCCGAGGCCGAGCGCGTGGGCTATCCCCTGCTGGTCAAAGCCGTGGCCGGCGGCGGTGGCCGAGGCATGCGCCGCGTGCACCAAGCCAGCGAGCTCGCGGCCGCGATTCAAAGCGCACGCGGCGAGGCCAAGTCGGCCTTTGGCGACGACGCCCTGATGCTCGAGCGCCTGGTCACCGGCGCGCGCCATGTCGAGATCCAGGTCTTCGCCGACACGCAGGGCAACGCCGTCCACCTCGGCGAGCGCGACTGCTCCTTGCAACGGCGCCACCAAAAGGTGGTCGAAGAGGCGCCCTCGCCTTTCGTCGACGCCGAGCTGCGCGCGGCCATGGGCGAGGCGGCGGTGGCGGCGGCCAAGGCCATCGGCTACCGCGGCGCGGGGACGGTCGAGTTCTTGGTCGACGCCGACCGCAACTTTTACTTCCTCGAGATGAACACCCGCTTGCAAGTCGAGCACCCCGTCACCGAGCTGGTGACGGACCTCGACTTGGTCGAGCTGCAGCTCGAGATCGCGGCCGGGCGCCCCCTGCCCTTTGGCCAAGACGACGTGATCTTGATCGGTCACGCCATCGAGGCGCGCTTGTACGCCGAGGACGCCCACGCCGGCTTCATGCCGCAAACGGGCCCCGTGCTCGCTTGGGATCCGGCCGAGGGCGAAGGCGTGCGCGTCGACCACGGCCTACGCATCGACCAACGGGTCACCGCCCACTATGACGCCATGGTGGCCAAGGTCATCGCCTACGGGCGCGACCGCGAGCAGGCCCGACGCCGCTTGATGCTGGCCCTGCGCGACACCGTCGCGCTCGGCTTCGTGCACAACAAGCGCTTTTTGATCGACGTCATGGCCGGCGAGAAGTTCGTCGGCGGCGAAGTCACCACCGACTGGCTCGACTCCCTGAGTCCCGACGAGGCGCCGCTCGCCCGTCCCCCCCTCGACCCGCGCGCCGTCGCCATCGCCGTCGCATTGCTCGCCCCGCACGCCAGCCGCGGGCCGCGCGACGAGGACATGTTCGGCGCCGCCTGGCGCAACGCCCACACCGCCTCCGTGCCGGTGGACCTCGCCCACGGCGATGGCGTGCTCGCCTGTAGCGTCGCCTTCGGCGAGGACGGAGACGAGATCTGCGTGCCCGAGGCCGAGCCCATGCGCGTGGCCATCCTCGAGCGCGTCGATGCCCGCACCCGCGTCGAGATCGACGGCCACCGCTTCGAGATCCACGCGGCCCTCGACGAGAGCGGCGAGCTCCACCTCGAGTTCGAGGGCCTGGTCGAGCGCTTCGCCTTGCACCTTCCGAGCGGGAAGGCCAAAGGCGCGCCCGGATCCGACGGACGCATCATGGCGCCCTCGAGCGGCAAGGTCTTGGCGGTGCTCGTCGAGCCCGGCCAAGCCGTCGAGGCCGGCACCGCCTTGCTCAAGCTCGAGGCCATGAAGATCGAGTCCACCTTGTGCACCCCCGTCGCCGGCACCGTCCGCGAAGTTCGCGTCCAAGCCGGCGACCAAGTCGAACAGCGCGCGCTGCTCGTCGTGATCGAGACCGCCGAGTCCGACACCGCCGAGTCCTAGTCCGAATCCCTGGTCCGAATCGAGTCCCATGTCCGAAAAAGCCATCGTCACTTGTGCCCTCACGGGCGTGCTCACCAACCCCAAGCAACACCCCGTGCCCGTCACCGTCGAGGAGATGGCGGCCGCGGCCAAGCAAGCCTCCGACGCCGGCGCGTCGATCATGCACGTGCACTTTCGCCGCCAAGAAGAGGGCATGGGGCACCTGCCGAGCTGGGAGCCCGAGGTCGCGGGCGCCGTGTGCGATGCCATCCGCGAAGCCTGCCCGGGCGTGATCATCAACATGTCCACCGGCGTGATCGGCAAGGACATCTCCGGCCCGGTCGCCTGCATGGCGCGCGTCAAGCCGGAGATCGCCGCGTGCAACGCCGGCAGCCTCAACTACCTCAAGGCCCGCAGCAACGGGCAGTGGGCCTGGCCGCCGATGCTCTTCGACAACCCCGTCGAGAAGGTCGAGCGCTTCTTGGCCGCGATGAAAGAGCACGGGGCCGAGCCCGAGTTCGAGTGCTTCGACACCGGCATCGTGCGCTCGGTGAGCATGTTTCTCGACGTCGGCATGAGCGAGCACCAGGACTACAACTTCGTCATGGGCGTGGCCTCGGGCATGCCGGCCGACCCCGACTTGCTGCCGATCTTGACCCGCTACATCAAGCCGGGCGCGCCCTGGCAAGTCACCGCCATCGGCCGCCAGGAGATCTGGGCGCTGCACCAGCGAACGGCCGAGCTCGGCGGCATGCTGCGCACCGGCCTCGAAGACACCTTCTACTTGCCCGACGGCGAGCGCGCGAAGCACAACGGCGAGCTGATCGAGGCCATCGTCGGCTGCGCACGCAAAGCCGGGCGCGAGATCGCCAGCCCGGCCGAAGCGCGCACCCGCCTGGGACTGCGCCCCGCCGCCTAGCGTGCGATCGCGCTAAGCTGCGGCCGTGACGGGCCCGCGCGCGCGCCGAAGCACTGCGAGCCGGGCTCGTCTCGCCCTGGCGCTGGTCTTCGGGCTGATCGGCGCGCTTTGGGTCGCCCAGATCCGGGGCTCGCTCTCGTCGAACGACGGCTCGCACCTGGCCTTGGCCCGCGCGCTCGCCCTCGAGCAGCGCGCCGAGCTCGGGCCCGAGGCCTGGCGTACGCTGCGGGTCGACTTGGCCGTACGAGACGGCCGCTTTTATTCGGACCGCCCCCCGGGGACCGCCTTTGCGGCCCTGCCCGCCGCCTGGCTGGGGGCGCAGCTCGACCCGGCGCTCACGCCCACCGACCCCTCCACGCCGACTTTGGTCCCCGCGGCCAGCGAGCTCTACGCGAGCACTGCCCGCAGCCGGGCTGCATGGGCGCCACCCGCTGAGCTCTTCGTCGGCACCGCCTTGGCCATCGGTCTTCATGGCGTGCTCATGGGCCTGCTCGGCCTGGGCGCGCTCGCCTGGATCTTGGCGCACTTCGCTACGCAGCTACGCGCCAAGGTGGCCGGCCTGGTGATCCTCGCCGCCGGCACGGCCTACGGCGCCTACGCCCCGCTCTTGTTCTCGCACGTCTCGGCCGCCGCCTTTGCGTGGCTCGCCTTGGCCGCGAGTCTGGCCGCGGCGCAGGAGCGAGCTCGCGCCAAGCCCCTCGCCGCCTTGGCCGGCCTGTGCGGCGCGTGGGCCATCGCCTGCGACTACAGTTTGGTGCTCGCCATCGTCCCCGCGCTGGCCTTGGCTTTGCCCCCGCGCCGCTGGCCCTGGGCGCTGGCCGGCGCCTTGCCGATGGCCGCGGCCGTGGCCGCCTATCACCAAGCGGCCTTCGGCAGCCCCTTCGCCATCGGCTACGACTTCTCGACGAACTTCGCCTTTGCCCGCAGCCGCGCGAGCACCTTTTCGGGCGACCCCCTCGCAGGCGCCTGGACCCTGCTCGGGGCGGGGCACGACGCGGGCTTGTTGGTGCGCGCCCCGGTGGTCTTGGCCGGCTGGATCGCCTTGGCCCTCCCCCCTCCGGCCAACGCCGACGCCGACACGCGCGCCCGGCTGCGGTGGGGGCGTCGAAGCTTTTTGGCCTTCGTGCCCTGGCTGATCCTTCTTTGCTTTCACCGCACGCCTTGGGGTGGGGCCGGCGCGGACCACCGCTATCTGATCGTCGCGCTGCCCTTCGCCTTACTGGGGGCGCTGGGTCACGCGCACACGCGCGCGCGGCAGTTCGCGTGGCTGGCCCTCGGCCTCGTCTCGGCCCTGTGCTTTTGGCTGCCCTACCTGCACAACTACGAGCTGCCCTACCTCGCGCGCCCCGGACTGGGCGCCGGACTGGCCCTCCTTTGGGCCCTCGGACTGGCCCTGCTCAGCGCGGCCGAACATCGTCGTGCGCGTCGCTCACATGGGGCGGCGGCAGATGAAAAGCCAAGTACGCCCCCCACGCAAAGTGGCCGACCCCCCAGGTGATCAGCACCGCCCACCCACGCGACCCGGCCGGCGCCCCCACGCCCGCTACCCCCATGGCCGCGAGCGTCGCCCCCACGGCCAGCAAGTTCGGCCGCCGGAGCGCGTGAGGGATCCCCTCGCGGTAGACCAACCACAAGCCGGGCAGGTGCCCCACGAAGGCGATCGTGCGTCGCAGCACGGGAAGAGTGTGGCGAGCTTGCCCCGACCCGACAAGCGAGTTGACGCGAAGGCCCCACCAACTCGCTAGACTGCGCGCATGGCCTACCTCGGACCCCTCCGTCTACGAACTCGGCGCGCTTTGGTCTCCCGGATCTCGGCCGCCGCCTTGCTCATTGGCGGGGCGCTCACTTCGGCTTGCGCCGACGATCCCGCCTCCGAGAGCGAGGCCGAAAGTGGCGATGAGCTGAGCAGCGGCGAAAGCTCGACCAGCGAGACCGAGACCTCCACGGGCGAGACCGAGACCTCCACGGGCGACGGCGACGGCGACGGGGACGGCGACGGCGACGGCGACGGCGACGGCGACGGGGACGGCGACGGAGATGGCGACGGCGACGGCGACGGTGCCTTCTGCGGCGATGGCAACACCGACTTCATGGCCGGCGAAGAGTGCGACGACGCCAACACCGACCCGAGCGACGGCTGTGACAACTGCATGCTGGTCGTGCCCGCGACCTGTGGCGACGGCAACCTCGACAGCGGTGAGCAGTGCGACGACGGTGCGGCGAACAGCGACATCCTCCCCGACAGCTGTCGCAGCAACTGCCGCGACCCGCGCTGCGGCGATGGCGTGACCGACTGGCTCGCCGGCGAAGAGTGCGACGACGCCAATCAAAGCGCCGACGACGGCTGCGATGCCTGCGCCCTTGTGGCCCCCTCGAGCTGCGGCGACGGAATGCTCGACCTCGGCGCCGGCGAAGAGTGTGACGACGGCGGCACCGATGCTGGCGACGGATGCTCGGCCAGCTGCCAGCTCGAGACCCTCGGCACCAGCTGTGGCGACGGCAACCTCGACGCCCTCGAGATCTGCGACGACGCCAACACCACGAACGGCGACGGCTGCAACGCCACGTGCAACTTGCAAGGCACCGTCACCGACTTGGTCCAAGACACCTTCAACTGGGGCGGATTTCAGGGAGTCGCGGTGGACCAAGACGACATCTGGGTCGGCGCGCGCGGAGCCATCTATCGGATCCCCTTGGGCACGAACCCCGCCACCGACTGCCCCTGGGTTGCAGGCGCCTGCACGCCCACCCTCGTGGCCGGCGTCAACAACCTCACCCACCTGTACGTGGACGGCGACGGTTCGGCGGCGCGCATGGGCGCGGTCGAGTCCCTGGCCACCGACGGCAGCACGGTCTGGTTCGTCGACAGCAACCACACCTTGCGCGCGATGACGGCCTCGCCCCCCTACACCGTGAGCACCTTGGCCGGAGACCGCAACGAGTGCGGCAACGTCGACGGCGACGCGAGCAGCTCGCGGATCACCGAGGCGCGTGGGGTCAGCTACTACGCGGGCAATGTCTATTTGGTCGACGGATGCGAGGGCACTTTGCGCCGCTACGCGCCCGCGACCGGGACGCTCACCACCTTGGTCGGTCAGCCGCGCCTCAGCGGGGCTCCGGCTTGCGGCGGAAGCTGCAACTACCCGGCGGCGGGCACCGAGGGCGTCGGCAGCGCGGCGAGCTTCATCAGCCCGCGCTACACGGCCTCGGACAACTCGGGGAACATCTACGTGGTCGACACCAACGGCGAGCTCTTGTGGGGGTACAACACCATCACCGGCTACGCCCAGATCATGGCCGGCTCGACCCAGGGCTACGCGGACGCGACCGGACCCGCGGCCCAGTTCGACCGCCCACGCGGGATCAGCTCGGACGGCACGAGCATCTACCTCTCCGAGCAGACCGAAGCGACCTTGCGACAGCTCATCATTCCGAGCCGCGAGGTCTCGACCCTGGCCGGCCAGCGCGGTTGTTCGGCGAGCACCCCGGGCACCGGTGGCACGGGTATGAACATGGGCTGTGGCGCGACCGCGACGAATGGTTGGGCCAACTTCGACACGCCCTTCCAACAAGCCTTCCACTACCCGAGCAACTCGATCATCGTGCGCTCGGCGTGGGGTTTGCACCGGGTCGAATAGATCCCCCTCGAAGCTCGGCCCCCCTTGCGGGGCCACCGCGAACTTGGCGCAAATGCGCCGAGGGTGCGGGTCTGCGCGGCAAGAGTGGGGCAATGTGCCCCGCTTCCCTCGAATTTCACCGCGCCCGACCTGAAATGTGAGCGCAGCCCCTGGGCAGTTGCAGCGAGTCACCGTAGGCTTGGGCCATGAATCGTCTTAGCCCCGCATTCCTGGCCGTGTCCTTGGTGCTCGCCCCTGCTTGTGGCGACGACGGCAGCTCCGCCGAAGCGTCGAGCAGCTCGACCGAGTCCACCGATACGAGCTCCACCACCTCCTCCGAAAGCGGAGAGGAGACCAGCACGACCGACACCGGTGACGGTGATGGCGATGGTGATGGCGATGGTGATGGTGATGGCGATGGAGACGGTGATGGCGATGGAGACGGTGATGGCGACGGTGACGGTGATGGCGACGGCGACGGCGACGCCTGCGCTGGCCTCGACGTGTGTACGACGCTCGGCGAAGAGCGCTGCGGCGGTAACACCATCCAGACCTGTACGCTCGAGCCCGTCAGCGGCTGCAACCTGTGGACCGACACCACGGCGTGCCAGACCCCCAGCACGCCGGCCAACTTCTGTAACCCCGGCGGCGGAACGCCGACCTGCGAGACTGCACCGCCGTGCGCGACGCTCACCCCGACGGTCACCTTCGAGACGCCGAACATCTTGTTCGTGCTCGACAAGTCCGGCTCGATGAGCCTGCAGTTCCCCTCGGGCTCGGGAACGACGCGCTGGGAGGCGCTCAAGACCGTGGTGCTCAACACCGTGCAGACCTTCCAGACCGAGGCCAACTTCGGCATCAAGTGGTTCCCGACCCCGAACGACTCTTGCTCGAGTGTCTGCGACACCTCGGGCGGCGGTGGCGGTTGCCCGCCCTTCTTGGGAACCACTGCGTGTGAGGTCGACGCGGCGCTCGAGGTCACGCCCCAGCTCAATGCCCTCAACCCGATCTTCTTGGCCCTGCCGGACGACATCCCGGGTACCTGCTTCACGCCGGCGGAGTCCGGCTACAAAGCGGCGAGCAACTGGCTGATCGCCAACGCGCAAGGCGAACCCAACGCGCTGGTCTTTGTGCTCGACGGCAAGATCGCGCAGGCCCCGGACGACTCGGTGTGCACGGGTGAATCCAAGAGCGACCTGATCAACGCGATCACGCAGGCTCGAACCTTGTTCGAGATTCCGACCTACGTCGTTGGCATCAACCCGACGGCGGCCTTCGTGGGCGACCTGGGCGAGTACGCGACGGCGGGTGGCACGGCCCCCGCTCTCGGCGCGACCGACGAGGCGCAGCTCCAGACCCGCATCGAGGGCATCATCGAAGACCAGATCCCCTGCGAGCTGGAGCTCTCGGATCCCCCGCCCTTCCCGGACACCGTCCGTGTGAACGTCGGCTCGAGCGAGTTCTTCCAGATCGACGAGGCGGAGTGCGCGAGCGAGGACGGCTGGTACTACTCCGACACCTCGGAGTCCGACGGCGACGGCTGGGCCCTGCAGCTTTGCGGCGCCGCTTGTGGTGACTTCAAAGAGGACCCGAGCACCAACGACGCGTCGATCGACTACTTCTGCTTCGCCGGCTGAGCCGGCGCGCGCTCCAGCGCGAGCGACGATCCCGAGGGCCCCCCTTTTCGAAGGCGGGGCCCTTCGTTTTTGGCGTATCTGGAACTTCGCAGGGCGCGTCCTCGGCTACACTGGGCCGTGATCTCGCGCGCCCTCCCCTGGCTGCTGTGTGTGACCCTCGCCGGCTCGATGTCGGCCTGCACCAAAGAGGGCGAGAGCAGCCAGGCCCCCACCAGCTGCCCCGCGCCCGAAGAGGCCCACGGGCAGGCGGTCGAGAAGCTCGTCGCCGCCTTCAACGCCCACGACATCCACAGCTTGTTGTTGCAGGTGCACCCGGAGATCGAGTGGATCCAGGTCTCGGGCACCGGCCTCTCGATCGAGACCAAGGGTGCCCGCGACCTCGGCATCGCCATGGGCGCCTACTTTGCCGAGTGCCCCAGCTGCCAGTCCCAGCTCGAGGCCGTGTGCGGCATGGGGCCCCGCGTCGTCACCTACGAGGCCGCCACCTTCAAGCGCGAGGGCGTCCCGCTTTCCCAGCGGGCCATCGCCGTCTACGAGTTCGAAGGCGGCAAGGTGCGGCGCGTCTACTACTTTCCGGCCGACACCTAAAAGGGCCGGGCCCCTCTCATTGCCAAAGAGAAGGACCCGGCCTCAGTCGTCGTCATCCTCGCTGGTGCGAGCGATGCGGGCCGCGAGCTCGGCGATCTCTCGCCGGGCCACTTCGGGCCCGAGCACGCGGCGGCGTTGCACGAACTCGTGCACGTAGGCCACCGGCCAGCTGGCCAGCTCGTCGACCAGCCCCGCCTCGTCGCCGAGCAGGGACTCGAGCAGGTCGCGGTCGAGGGCGTCGACACGGACCAGCTCGTCGAAGCGGCCGGGACGCAGGGCCGCCCCGGCCATCGCCCCCGTCTGGTTCGCGCTGGCCAACACCAAGGTGGCGTGGTCGTGCGCGAACTCGAGGAACTCGAGCAGCCGCGCCGTCACCATCGCCCGATCGATGTCGTCGAGGATGATCACCTCGGGGGCCAGCACGCGAACGAGGGTGTCGATGCCCTCGATCGCGCTGTCGTGCGAACGCCACGCGCCCCAGCCGTCCATGAAAGCCCCGACGTCGACGCGCAGCGAGCTCATGCCCATCGCGCGCGCGAGCCCACGGATCCCCGTGCTCTTGCCGGTCCCGGGGGGGCCGCAAAAGAGCACGCTGCGCGAGATGCCGTGGTCGACGAAGGCCTCGAGGCGACCGTGCAGATCACGAAACTGCTTCGTGGGCTGCAAGTCACGCTCGCCGGTCATGAAGGGATCGGCGCACAGACCTTCGCGCCCGTAGGCCGCGTGCTCGCAATCGAGACGCGACCACAGGCGACCGCCGAGGGCACGCCACAGCGCAGCCTCGTCGGCCCGACGGATGTAGGGTCCGCTGGACATCGAGCCGTCGGCGTAGGCGACCCACCCGACCGGGTGTGCGTCGACCCGCCCCAAGATCGCCTGCATCGAAGTCATGCGACCGTCGTGGTGGCTCTCGACCAAGGCCGTCTCTTCGACGTACTCGAGCAAGATGTCGGTGAGTTCACCGGGCACGAGCTTCCACTCGGCCTCGGGACCATCGCACTCGAAGTAGTCGTCCGGATCCCCGGCCGTGGCCGCACGGTGCTCTTCTCGGAGCTTGGCGGCCAGACCGGCCGCACGAACGCCCACGGCCATCCAGTCGAGGGCCCGCGGCTTGTCGCGCAGGTCCATCAAGATCGCGGCCGCTTCGGCCCCGAGACGCATCCACTCGGCCCAGCGGGGCTTTTGCACGCTGAGCGCGACGCGCTTGGTCTTTTGTTGGGTCATCGTTCGACTCCTTGGGTGAGAAGGGACAAGAGGGTGAAGGTGGGTAGCTGTGTGAAATGCAAAACGAAGGGCGCGTCGCGTCCACGCGGACGCGATCACCTGGGGCTCGCGTCACGGCGGGCGTGAACGCGAGGTGGAGCTGGGAGATGGGGCTCGCTCAGCCGAAGGCCATGACGCCGGCGGCCGTACAAACACCCGATTTCGGGGGCTGAAGGCGATTTTCGTGGGTCATGGGACTTCCTCGGCGACGCGAGATCGGAATCTCGATCTCGAAGCGGCCGCCTGATAGCACGCGCGTCGAGCGATTGGCAAGGGCGGCTTGCATCAGATCAGGCGAGAAATTCGATCGCGCAAGACCGGCAACACTTCGGCTTCGAACCAGGGGTTCTTGCGCAACCACAAGTTGTTGCGCGGGCTCGGGTGCGGCAGCACGAAGAACTCGGGCGCGTACTCTCTCCACGCGCGCACGGTCTCGGTCAGCGTGGGGCGGCGACGCTCGCCCAAGAACCAGGCCTGCGCGTAGCTGCCGATCAACAAGGTGAGTTCGACGCTTCGCAAGTAGGCACGCACGCGTTCCATCCACGCCTCGGCGCACTCGGGTCGCGGTGGCGCGTCGCCGGAGCCCGCGCGCCCCGGGTAGCAAAAGCCCATGGGCACGATGGCGAAGGCCCGCGGGTCGTAGAAGCGCTCGACCTCGACGCCGAGCCAGGCGCGCAAGCGTTCGCCGCTCGGGTCGTTCCAGGGCACGCCCGAGGCATGCACGCGAGTCCCGGGGGCTTGGCCCACCAACAAGACCTTCGAGTCGCGCACAAAGGAGAGCACCGGGCGGGGCCCCAGGGGAAGCTCGGCCGCGCAGCGGGTGCAGTCCCGAATCTCGCGGATCAGCGCACTTCGTCCGCCGAGGCGAATCGTGGAGAGATCCACCCGCCGAGTATAGCGCGCGCTCAGTTCTCGATGTCGATCGAGATCGAGCCCTTGCCGCCCATGCCGGCCATCGGATCATCGGGGCTCACCCGCAGCTCGCCGAGGTCGATGTCCTCGCCGGCGACGCGGAAGGGGCGAATGATCGCGGGCATGGATCGCTTGGGATCCAAGACCACCAAGACTCGATTGCCACCGCCGACCGCGATCTCGAAGCGACCGTCGGCGTCGGTGCTCTCGTCGTCGCTGCCGCCGTCGTCGGTGATCATGATGCCGACCTCGCGTCGGCCCTCCTCGCCCTCGTCCTGGCCTTCGCCCGCGTTTTGGCCGGCGTCGACCAGGTCGGCCGGTGCCCCGGCGATCAACAGCTTGGCGCCGGCCAAGGGCGCGCCTTGTTCGTCGACGACGCGCCCTTTGACATAGGCCCAGCGCTCGACGGGGATCTCGACGCGCGCCGTCTCGCCGCTTTCGATCTTCACGTCTTGGGTCGCGCCGCCTTTGGCCGTACGGACCGAGACGGTGTAGTTGCCGGGCACGAGGCCCTCGAGTTCGACCCGGTTGCCGTCGAAGCCACTCGAGCGCGACGAGGGTCCGTTGAGGCTCAAGACGGCGTCTTGCTTGCCGCCGCCGCCGTCGATGAGCTCGACCCGAAGGCCGCCGAGGGCCGCGAGCTCCAAGTTCACGCGGGCGCCCACGGCGACACCGCGCTCTCGCGCCGGGGCCGTCCCCTTGGCGCCCTCGGCCGTGACCGTGTAGCGGCCGGGGTGCAGGCGCAGCAGCGCGAAATTTCCCTCGGCGTCGGTCAAGGTGGGGCGCCCTCGGCGGCTCGACCCGGGCCCGCCGCTGTCGACCACGACCTCCATGCGCGCCTCGGAGACGGGCGCCTCCCCTGCTTTGGGGGGCGGGGCCTCGGGCGCGTCGGCCACCGCGTAGACCCAGACGTCGGCTGCGGGTGAGCCGTCGGCGTACTCGACCTTGCCTCGGATCTCGCCGTCGCGCGCGGCGATCCGAAGCTCGAAGTTCTCGCGTCGCTCTCCTTCACCCAAGCTCAACACCAAGGGGGTGTTCGTGCCGTCCGCCCAGGGCAAGGCTTCACCCAGGCTGTCGCGCACCTCGAGCTCGTAGTCGCCGGCGTCCATGCCGGCGGCGAGATAGCTTCCGTCCTCGCCGACCGGGGCCGTGCGCGCGCCGACCTCGGCCCCGTTGACCACCACCATCATGCGGCGCGTACGATTCGAGCGACGCAGCTGCACGCTCACGTCGGCGACGGGCTGACCCGCCGCGTCCACGACCAGGCCGGAGACCCGCGCCTTTTCTTGCAAGCGGACCGAGACCTCGGCGTCGCGTCCGGCCTCGACGCTCACCGGCACCTCACCGGCCATGCCCTCGGCCGTCTGCGCGCGCACTCGCCAAGCGCCGGGCGCCGCCGGGCGCAAGACGAAGCGGCCCTCGGCGTCGGCGGTGGTGGTGGTGCCGTTCAGCGCCAAGGCAGCGCCCGCAAAGATCCCGCTGCGTCCGAGCTCATCCATGTCGAGCTCGAGGCTCACCTCGGCCGCCTGCGGGGGCTCGACCACCCCCACGATGGCTTGCCCCGCGTCCAAGCTCAGCTCGAGCTCGCTGTCGGAGGGGACTTGCACGCCCTGCCCTTCGAGGTTGGGGAGATGACCATCGGCGCGCGCCGAGGCCCGGTAGCGCCCAGCGGCCAGCCCTTCGATGCGAAAGCGCCCCTCGTCGTCGGCCACGGCGCTGCGAAAGACCTCGCCCATTCCGTCGAGCTGGATGTTGGCGCCTCCGATGCCTCGCGTGGCGTCCGAGGCGTCGACCACCCGCCCGACGAGGTCGTGCCCCGGCGAGAGCGCCAGCTCCACATCCGACAACTGCTCGGCGAAGGCGAGCTCGACCCGCGTCGGTAGCTCGCTGGCCAAGGCGGGCGCGGCCGCGTGCAGCAAGACCGCGCCGCTCGACAAGCCGGTGATCCGAAACGCACCCTTGGCGTCGGCCTCGACTCGACCGAGCGGCATCACGTTCTCGCGTTGGCTCCCGTTGGGCAGCGCCATCGCGTCGACGCGGGCGTAGCTGACCTCGGCCCCGGGCACCGGACTGCCGTCCGCCGCGCTGAGCACCCGCCCCTCGATCGAAGCCATGGGATCCAAGGTCAACTCCAGCTCGCGCGGCTGGTCCGCCATGGTGACGCTGCGTTGCGATCGCGTGTAGTCCGGATGCCAGGCGGCGACTTGGTAGCGCCCCGCTTCGAGCTGCACCGAGAACTTGCCGTCGGCATCGGAGACCGTCGTCGTTCGCTGCGAGGTCGCCAAGCCAAAGACCCCCGTAAGCGGGGCCACGGTGACCCAGGCCCCTTCGACCTGTCCGCCCGTCACATCGCGCACGCGCCCCGACAAGGTCACCCCCCCAGGGCTCAAGGCCAAGTCGAGGGCATCGTTCGCGGCCTCGGCCGTGAGTTCGACCGCGTCGCGCTCCCCGGGCAAAAAGCCACTCGCGCTCGCGCTCATGCGGTAGCGCCCGGCTGCGACCGCACCGAGGGCCCACGCGCCCGAGGCATCGGTGATGGCCACGATCGGATCGTCATCTTCGCCCGGGCCACGATCGAGGGGCCACAGACGGACGACCGCACCTTCAACCCCGTCGCCCGCCTCGGCGACATAGATCCGGCCGCTCGCCCGGGTCTGGCGGGCCGGCGTGGGCTGGTGCGTTCCGTCCGATTTCGGGACGCGCGGACCCGTCTCGCTGGCCGCATCGGCGTCGAGCCTTGCGTCCCCGCCGTCGCGCGAGAAGAACCACCAGCCACCGCCGATCAGGGCGAGGAGGGCCGCCGCGAGGATCCAAGGCAGCGTTTTCGAAGAGGCGGAGTCGGAAGTCGAAGACATGGAAGGCACCTCGGGCGGCGCCCGTACCCGTGCGCCACAGCGACTATTTCAACCGACGCCATCAGACCCGGGTCGGTGTCGCCTAGGACCCCGATCGGGGCCCGAAAGTTTGCCACGCCTCTACGCAGGCCGGGCTTTTTGGTGACAGGCCGGGTCCGGCTCGGCTACAAGCGCCTTTCGTGGCGAAGCCCAGCGCCAAAGAACTCTCCAACTACATCACGGCGGCCGGCTACGCGAAGGTCAAAGCCGAGTTGGACGAGCTGTGGAAGGTCGAGCGTCCGCGGGTCACAGCCGAGGTCTCGGCCGCCGCCGCGTTGGGAGACCGTTCGGAGAACGCCGAGTACATCTACGGCAAGAAACGCTTGCGCGAGATCGATCGTCGCTTGCGCTTTTTGGCCAAGCGACTCGACGCCCTCAAGATCGTGCGCCCGCATCCCTCGCACGAGGGCCAGGTCTTCTTTGGCGCGCACGTCACGGTCGAGGACGAAGAGGGCGAGCTGCACACCTACCAGATCGTCGGTGCCGACGAGTTCGATGCCGACGCCGGTCGCATCTCGGTCTCCTCGCCGGTTGGGCGCGCCCTGCTCGGCAAGAAGGTCGACGACGAGATCTACGTGGTCGTCCCCGCGGGCGAGCGCGAGTACACCATCGTCTCGATCGAGTACGAGTACGAAGACGCCGCGACTCAGTCGTGACGCCGCGCCCGCGTCGTGATGCCGTGCTGCGCCAACCAAGCGGCCACACGGGGCAAGGCCCGCGCCATCCGTGGCTCCCAGCGCTCGTCGACGACCGACAAGAGGTGCTGGGCCATGTCGCCGTCCCCACTTTGCTCGAAGCCCCACGCGGCCAAGGCCAACAAGGGCGTCCCCGGCACGACCTCCAGCCCCCGCCGACCGCGGGCGTGAAGCGCCTCGTCGTCGAGCTCGTGCCGGCCCTCGCAAAAGGCGAGCAGCAGCTCACAAGTCCAGTGCAACAAGCGTAGGTAGTCGCCCTCGGGGACCTCGCCCGACTCGACGAAGAGCTTGCGCGCCGCGCCGAGCTCCCCGAGGTTGCACAAGGTCACCACGCGCCCGTAGCGGTGGATCAAGTACTGCACGCTGCGCTTTTCGTGGGCGTAGCGGTACAGGGCCTCGGCTTCTTCTTGCATCTTGCGCGCGCGCTGAAACTGCCCCTGCACGCTGGCGATCTGGACCAGGGCGTTGAGGGCTTCGCGTCGGGTGACGCGGTTGGGCGGCCAGCTACGGCGCACCGACTCGGCGAGCGCCTCGGCCTCGCCGTAGCGCTCGGCCACCATCAAGCTCGCCACCTTGCGCAAGCGCAAGGGCAAGAGCAGCTGCCGTCCGAAGACCAGACCAAAGACCCCGGCCCCCACCAAACCCGGCCAGCCGAAGGCCATCGACAAGAGCCAGCCCGCCGCGGCCACACTGCCGACGTAAAAGACGCCGGCAAAGGCCAAGCCCGCGCGCACTTTGGCCGGCGCGACGACGGCTCCCCCTTGGCCCACGTAGACCAAGCTGTGCTGGCCCGCCGCCTCGAGACTCTCGGCCACCTGGAGCTCGACCTCGCCCTCGTCGAGGCGCATGAGATCCGCTCCGGCCACGGAGCCACCATAGCACTCGGGCGATGTCCAGGCTGCGACGAAAAAGACCCGCGGGCAGCTCGCCGGCGGGTCAGCCGCGGACATTAACAGAAAGTGGATCCTCGTCCAAGACTGGACAGAGATCTCCGACTTTGCATACTGGCGCTCCATGCAGATCGCCGCCGATCCCCCCGCCTCGAGCGCGGTGCGCGAGCTCCTCGCCGAAGAGGTGAGTGAGTGGCCCTTCGTCCCCTACCTCTCTTTGGTCAATGAGGCCGTTCTGATCGATCGGGGCTCGACCTGGTCGAGCGAGTTCGAGGAGGTCGAGGCCCCGGTGATCCGGATCAGCTTCGACTACGGAGGCACCAAAGTGCGCCCCGAGGACCCCGGCTACGAGGCCGGTGGCCGGCCCCGCGACTTCCGCGCAGAGGGTCGCGCCCGGGCCATGATCGAAGGATTCGGCCC
Organism: Polyangia bacterium; assembly: GCA_030431075.1. Classification (GTDB taxonomy): domain Bacteria; phylum Myxococcota_A; class Polyangia; order Nannocystales; family Nannocystaceae; genus JAUIJR01. The sequence continues at coordinate 16,555 of JAUIJR010000043.1, forward strand.
CGTGGAGGTCGGCGCCCTCGACAACTGCGTGCAGGTCCCGGGGGGCGAGGCCGACTATGTGGTCGACCTCGACGCCGACCCGGACACTGTCTGCATGTTCCAAGCCCACGCCGTCCCCCGCCTGCGCGCCGCCGGCTGGCGGGTCGAGGTCGCCGACGACTACGCCTTTCGCCTGGTCGAAGACGTGCAGTGGACGGCCTCGATCCAGCCCCGCGACGAGGACGAAGACGCCCCCGGCTGGTTCGACTTGCACCTCGGCGTCGAGGTCGAAGGCGAGAAGCACGACCTGCTGCCCGCCCTGCTCGACTTGCTCGAGAGCCGCGCGCCCTCGCTGCAAAGCCTCGCGCACCGCCGACGCTTCACCGCGTTGCCGCTCGGCGACGGACGCTACCTGGCCATCGAGCCCGAGCGCCTGCGTCGCATCTTGCGGGTGCTGCACGAGCTGTACGAGAACGCGGGCGGGCGCGGCCAAGCGCCGCTGGGCTTCGCGGAGCTCGGCGCCGCCTCGGTCGAGTCTCTCGACGAGGCCTTCGAGGGCAACTTGGCCTGGCGGGGCGCCTCCGACATGCGCCAGCGTGGCCGCGAGCTTCGCCGCGGACGCCTGGACGCACGCGTCGACGCCCCCGCCAAACTCCAAGCCACCTTGCGCCCCTACCAAGAGCAGGGTTTGCAGTGGATGCAGGCGCTGCGCGCCCACGGGGCCGGCGGCGTGCTGGCCGACGACATGGGTCTGGGCAAGACCCTCCAGACCATCGCCCATATCTGCGCCGAGTACGAAGCGCGCCGTCTCGACCGCCCCTGCCTGGTCATCGCGCCCACCTCTTTGGTCGGTAACTGGCGCCGCGAGCTACAAAAGTTCGCGCCCCACCTGCGCGTCGTCGAGCTGCACGGCCCGCGCCGCCACGAGCGCTGGGGCATGGCGCGCCGCGCCCAGGTGGTCATCACCAGTTATCCGATCTTGATCCGCGACCTCAACACCTTCGTCGACGAGGACTGGCACTTGCTCGTCCTCGACGAAGCCCAGGCGATCAAAAACCCGCGCAGCCAGGCCCACGCGGCTTGCCGCGCGCTCGAGGCCCGCGTGCGCCTGTGCCTGAGCGGCACGCCGGTCGAGAACAACCTCGGAGAGCTGCACGCCCTCTTCGACTTCTTGATGCCGGGCTTTTTGGGCAACGCCGAGCGCTTCACCGCCCGCTACCGCGTGCCGATCGAGCGCGCAGGCGACGAGACGCGCCTCGCCCAACTGCGCGAAAAGATCGCGCCTTTCATCTTGCGGCGCCTCAAGTCCGAGGTGGCCACCGAGCTCCCGCCCAAGACCGAGATCGTCCACGGCGTCGAGCTGGCCGGCAAGCAGCGCGACCTCTACGAGTCGATCCGCATGGCGGCCCACGCGAGGGTCCGCAAGGTGGTCGACAAAAAGGGCTTCGCGGCCTCGACGGTCGACATCCTCGGTGCGCTGCTCAAGCTGCGCCAAGTCTGCTGCGACCCGCGCCTGCTCGGCCTCGACACGGCCCAAGGCGTCGAGGACTCGGCGAAGACGGACGCCTTGTTCGAGCTGCTCGACGAGATGCTCCCCCAGGGTCGCAAGGTACTGATCTTCTCGCAGTTCGCCCGCATGCTGGCGCTGATCAGCCAACGCCTGGCCGCCCGCGGTGTGGCCCACGCCCACCTCACGGGCCAAAGCCGCGACCGCCAAGCCGAGGTCGACCGCTTCCAAAACGGCGAGGTCGACGTCTTTTTGATCAGCCTCAAAGCCGGTGGCACCGGCTTGAACCTCACGCGCGCCGACACGGTCATCCACTTCGACCCCTGGTGGAACCCGGCCGCCCAGGCCCAGGCCACCGACCGCGCCTACCGGATCGGCCAAAAGAACCCCGTCTTCGTCTATCAGCTGGTGGTCGAAGGCAGCGTCGAAGAGCGCATGCTCGCCTTGCAGCAGCGCAAGCAAGCCCTCGCCGACGGCCTGCTCGACGCCTCGAGCAAAGGCGGCCGCCTCGACGCCGACGACGTCGAAGCCCTCTTCGCCCCGATCCGCGACGGCGACGACGACGACGGCTGAAGTTCCGAAGGGCTCAGGGCGCGAGCTCGGCGACCCACAAGGCCGACGAGGGCGCGCTGCCCACCACGAAGACCCGGCCCGTTTCCGAGGCCACAGCCACGCGACGGGCCCATAGGTTGCCCGTACCGATGCTGCGCATCCACGCCAGGCGGCCGTCGTAGGCGATTCTCGACACCATGTTGGTGTCGGCGTGGGCCGCCACGAAGTCGAGTTCGGGCGTCATGACGACGTCGTACAAAGCGTACTGCCCGCCGAACTCGTCGCAGGGCAAGCAGGGACTGATCTCACCGAGAAGCTGCCGATCTTCGTCGTAGTGCCGAATCGTGTGGGGGTTGCTCCCGCCCCAACTCGACACCGTGCTCCACCCCTGCGGGTGCCTGGCGATCAATGCAGTGACCGGCCCGACGAACTCGACCCAGGGCTTGGGCGCCAAGCTCGGGTCCCAGCGAAAGAGGGTCGAGTCGCCCGTGCCGTTGTCCCCCACCGCGTAGAGGTAGCCGCCCTCATCGAGGGCGTGCAGCGCACCGAGCACGGGCCAGTCTCCCGTCGCGCTCACGGGGCGGGCATCGATCCTCGTGCCACCGCTGCGATCGACGCGGTGGATCCAAGGCCGGCCGTCTTCCCAGGTGAGGACGCCGAGCTCCTCGCCGCGCGCCGCGAGTGAGACGCGATCGGGGCTGGACCCCGTGACCCCCGGCAGCGGCAGCGTCCACATCGTCTCCCCTTCGAGATCGAGGTGCACCAGCTGGGTCCCAGACTCGAGGTAGTCGTAGTAGACCAGCGCGACGCCCCCGTCGTCCGCGTACAGGTCCATCAGGCGTGCCACCGTGCCCTCGCCTTCGCTCAGGGTCCGGGTCCAGGCCAGCTGCCCGTCGCCATCGAAGCCGTGCACGCGTAGGCGCTGCCACTGAGTTCCGACTCCCGGCGGCTCCCACCCATCTTCGGCGACGACGACCCGCTCGCCCGACGACGAAAGCGCCAACAACACCCGGCCCGACACGGACTCCGGTATGCCCACGCCCCAAAGTTGTTCGCCCCCTACGCTGCAGTCCGGGTTGCAGCCATCCCCCCAGCGCGCGTTGCCGTCGTCGCAGGCCTCGCCGCTTTGCCGAACGCCGTCGCCGCACACGGCTGGGGCCGGCCCGCCGGTCTCGGCGTCGTTGGGACGCGGCTCCGCAAGACCGCTCGCCTCGCTACCGTCGTCGGACGCGCCGCCGCTGCAGGCCGATCCCGAGACCAGCGCCGCGATCAGCCCCACGATCAGCCCGGATCCTCGCCCCCGCACCGAGGCAGTATAGCCGCCCTGACCCGCGCGCAGGGCCCCGCTCAGCGTCGGCCTCGGCGCGCGCGCGGGCGCAGGTTTCGACCGCGGAACTCGGGGTCTTGCTTGCGCACCCAGGCGATGAAGACCTGGATCCGTGGGTCGGCCCGGATCCGGTCGAAGTCGTGGAACTCGGCCGCGAGCTCCTTTTCGGTCCACAGCGAGTGGATCTTTGAGTGACAGATCCGGTGAATGTCGAAGGCCGCCTTGCCCCCGCGCGAGCGGGGCACGAGGTGATGCCGATTCACGCTCGGCCCCGGCACCAGCGCGCGCCCGCACAAGGGGCAAGGCGCGTACTCGTCTTCGACCGACACGACGCGCTCAGCCTAGCCCGGCCAGCGCAGCCGCGATGCGAGCGACGCCCTCGCGGATCTCGTCGACCTCGTAAAAGGCGAAGCTCAGGCGCGCGGTGCTCGGAAAGGCGGCATCGACCGCGCAGCGCTTGCCCTCGGTAAAGGCCACGCCGTGGGCCTTGGCCGCTCGGCGCAGCGCGCGAGCGTCGACACCCGCGCCGAAATCCACCCACAAGAAATAGCCGCCCGGCGGCTCGACGAAGCGCGCGCCGGGCAACTCGCTTCGAATCGCGTCGCACATGGCGGCACAGCGCGAGGCCAAAAGCTCGCGGGTCGCGTCGACATTGCGCGCCAAAAAGCCGCCTTCGATCAGCGGCAGCAGCATCTGCGCCATGACGGGGTTGAGGTTTCCGCCCGAGCGCAGCACCCCGTGGCCCAAGGCGCGCTCGAGCATCGCCGGCGAGGCCTGCCACCACCCGGTGCGCAGACCTGGCGCCAAGATCTTGGTGAAGCTCGAGACGGAGACGACGCGGTCGCCGGCCGCGGGGTGCATGGCCAGAGGCAAAGGCGCGCGGGCGCCTTCGAAGTGCAGCAGGTTGTAGGGCTCGTCGGCGATGACCACGAAGTCGTGCGCCTCGGCCAAGGCCAAGAGCGCCCCGCGCCTCGCCTCGCTCATGACGCTGCCGCTCGGGTTTTGAAAGGTCGGGATCAAGTAGACGAAGTCGGGCACCTCGCCGGCTTCGATGCGCGCACGCAGAGCCTCGACGTTGAGCCCCTCGTCGTCGATGGGGACGCCAAAGCTGCGCAGCCCCGCGCTGTCGAAGATGCCGCGCGCCAAGAAGTAGGTCGGATCCTCGCAGGCGACGAGTCCCCGCCGCCGGCCGAAGACATCGGCGAGCAAGCCGAGCGACAAAGACACCGCTCCCGACAGGGCCAGCTGCTCGGCGCGCACCTCGGCCCCGTAGCGTTGCGACAAGAATCCCGCGAGCGCCTCTCGAAAGCCCACGAAGCCCTGCGTCGCGCCATACTGCAAGACCAGCCGATCG
>JAUIJR010000495.1 GCA_030431075.1 Polyangia bacterium
CGCCCAGGCTTACGACCCCGCGATGGCCGTCGAGGCGGGCTTCCTCGACGAGGTGGTTTCGCTCGACGCACTCGAGGCTCGGGCCTGCGAGCTGGCGCGCGGCTTTGGTGAGCTGCACGCACGCGCGCACCGCGACACCAAGCGTCGTGCTCGACACGACACGCTGGCGAAACTTCGTGCATCGATCCGCCGAGACGCCGTCGAGCTCGTCTGGATGGGAGCCAAGGCTGCGGCCGGTCATCGCCCCGGCCCGAAGTCGAAGGGCTGACCATGCCGCGCCCCAAACAACGCACCCCCGAACTGCGTGCGCAGCTGCTCGATTGCGCCTTGACCCTCTTCGAGCAGGACGGCCCGAGGGCCGTCACCGCGCGGGCCGTCGCCGCGGCCGCCAACAGCTCTGTCCCCGCCGTCTACGAGCTCTTTGGCGACAAGCAGGGCCTCGCGCGCGCGCTCTTTTTTGCCGGCTTTCGCCGCCTGCACGCGCGCTTCGAGACTCTCGAGCAAGTTGATTCCGAAAGCCGAGACGCACGCGCCGAGCTCGAGGCAACTTGGTGGGCGATCCGTAGCTTCGCGGGCGACCACCCGGCTCTCGCCCAGCTCATGTTCGGGCGCGCCTTCACCGAATTCGCTCCGGGCCCCGAGGACCTGCGCGCTGGCGATGGCACGCGCCGGCACATTGTCGGGCGAGTGCGTCGCTACCTCGCGCCCTTCGATGATGCGCCCTCCCCCACCGATGCCGCGCACCTGTTGCTCGCTACAGCCCAGGGCCTCGCGCTCCAAGAGCAGGGCGGATGGCTGGGCCAAAGCGAGGCGAGTCGCCGCCGGCGCTGGCAACTCGGCTTGGACTGCTGGCTGCGCGGCGTCGTGTCCAACGACTAGTTCGGCTTGAAGGCCAGCATGACGCCGCGCACGACCACCGCTGCGGCCTTGTGGCACTCCCGAGACCCGAGGCCGGCGAGAATGTGTAGGCCTGGGACACCGTCACGAACGCGAGCGTTCGGTTCACCGGAAGCGTACAATCGCTCCGTGCCTTCCGACGACACCATCAAGCAGGCCTTCTATGAGTACGGAAAAAGCCTCGCCGTCAACATGGGCGAGGGCGTCGACGCGAGCGACGACGAGGCGATCGACGAGTCCTGGGACGAGCTGTGTGGTACCAGCATGATGTACAGCGAGATCCTCGAGCAGGTGCTCGAGCAGCTCGAACCAGGCCTTGGCGACAGCTTCGACGATCTAAAGGACAAGCTGGCCTTGCCCGATGAGTGCGCACGAGGCTGGAGAGACGGTATCAAAGGCGCGTGAACCGACGCCGATGGCCGCGCGGCCCGGATGGCGAACTCCGCGGCGCCACGAGCCTGCCAGCGAAGGGTCTCCTTTTGCTGGCCGGCCCCGGTTGAAGTGCGCGCTTTGCCGACCCTACCGGCCTGAGCTCAGCCTTCACTGGCTCCGTCCCATCGAGCTGAGCTTGGGTTCGCGCCTTTACCGAGTTCGATCCAGGCCCCCAGGACCTGCGGGCCGGCGATGGCACGCGCCGACACATCGTCGGACGAGTGCGTCGCTACCTCGCACCCTTCGATGATGCCCCCTCCCCCACCGATGCCGCACACCTCTTGCTGGCCACAGCCCAAGGCCTCGCACTCCAAGAGCAGGGCGGATGGCTGGGCCAAAGCGAGGCGAGTCGGCGCCGGCGCTGGCAACTCGGCTTGGACTGCTGGCTGCGCGGCGTTGTGCCCGACAACTAGCGCGGCTTGAAGGCCAGCATGAACTCGATCGTCGGCTTCGCGCCGACATCGGGCGAGCGCCGCTCCACGAAGCCGGCCGCGTCGACCTCGGCCGCGAGCTGCGATTTGGAGATCAGCTGCACCGGTGGCGCCTTCCCCAGCCATCGCATCACGCGCAAGAGCGGGCCAAAGGGAATCCAGGACTCGCGCAGGCACACGGTCGACGAGACGAAAAATCCACCGGGCCGCAGCAACTCGTAGATGCGAGTCAAGGCCGCTCGACGGTCGTCGAGCAGGTGCAAGATCGAGTAGGCGCAGATCCCATCGAGGCTTCCGGGCTCGAGGCGATCGAAGCTCGCGTCGAAAGGTCCGACGTGAAACTCGACGTTGTCGATGCCCGCGGTCTTGGCCTTGTCCCCGGCGATCCGCAGCATCTCCGAAGAGATGTCGAGACCGTGCACCCGCGCGGCCTTGGGTGCCAAGCGAAGGGCGAGCGAGCCGGTCCCGCAGCCGATGTCGAGCACGGTGTGGTCCGGCGCCATCTGGGCGTGCGTGATCTCGATCTTGCGATCGAAGGCCGCCGGATCCGCCACGGGTTGCGCGGCGTAGCGCTCGGCGAGTTCGTTCCAAAAAGGCGCAGTGTCGGACATGGTGGCCATCGGCGGCGGGCGACTACCGGCCCCGCCCGCGCGGCATTCCCGGGAGCCGGGGGCGCCGCCAAATTCGGCAAAGCTTCACTCGTAGGCCTGCCCGCACCACATGAAGTCGCACAGCGCCTCCCAGTCGAGGGCCGCGACCTCTCTCGGCGGGCGGTCGAGTTCGCGGGGGTCCACCGCCTTCATGTTCCCCTCTTCGTCGAGGGCGACCGTCTTGCCGGGCACGTAGCTGCGCCCGGTGTCGTCCCCCTCGACCCAACCGCCGATGCTCCCCGCGGCGGCGCACTCGAGAAAACTGACCGGGTCGAAGTTGTACCAGCGCGAGCCACCGGGGGCGTCGACGCCGTAGTAGCGGTACTCGTTGTCGAAAGTCCCCGCGCGCCGCATGGCTTCGAGGTCCTGGATCTGCCGCGCCACGAGTTCATCCCACTCGCGCCAGCCTTCGTGCGCCGCCTCTGGCCGCGCCGGTGCCTCGACCTCTCCCTTCGCCGCCGCTTCCAAGAGCTGCGCCCAAGTCTCGAGCTCCAGGCCGGCCCCTGCACGGTGCCCGGCGACGGTCGTGCGCAGGCGCGCAAGAAAGTCTCGAAGCTTCAGCTCGCGCAGCCCCTCACGGCCGACGAGCTCGGCGATGAACTGGTAGAAGTCTCGATTGCTTTGCACCTGCGCTCCGCGAGTTCGGGCGGGTCATCCCCGGGCCGACTTCGTTTAGCACGAGTCGGCGCACGAGATCCCCTCGCCCGCGCCTCAGCGCTGCACGCAGGACCAGCTGAGCTCGGAGACCTCCCACAGGCCCTCACCGCAGCCGCTGGCGTCGATCTTCACCTGGTGCTGGGCGCCGGCGCCCAGGGTGAACTTGCGCTTGTCGGCCTTGGCGGGGGCGCCCTCGTCACAGCTGAGCGACCAGCTGACTTCGCAGCGCAAGGCCGCGCTACAGCGCGACGCGAGGCCGACCTTCATGGAGGTGTCGCCACCATCGGACTCGTCGTAGTCGACGCAGGCGCCGACATCGACGGTGGGTCCGCGGGCCTCGGCGAACCAAGGGGTCGCAGCGGCGAAGGCAAAACAGAGGAGGGGGCCGAGTGCGCGCACAGCTTTGTGTGGGCGCACGTCCTTTCGACGTGTCATGGGTGTTGTGGGCGGGGCGCCGCGGGTGAAGTGGGGTGGGCGCCGTCTCGCTTCCCCACAGACGCCATTCGCCCCTCGAGGTTCCCGCGCACGCGAGAAAAAAAATCGGGCTCAGCCCTGGAACAAACCGGGGTGCCCGAACGACGCCAGCGCCCGACTCACTCGCCCGGCCCGAGCTCCACGGCGAGGCCCACGAAGCTCAGGCACATCTCGTCCAAGCTGGTGTCGCCGAGGATGATGTCCTCGATCTCGGCGTCGGCGCCGGCTTCGCGGCGGCCTTCGAGCAGACGGGCGTTGAACTCCGAGTTGTCGTAGGTGC
>JAUIJR010000496.1 GCA_030431075.1 Polyangia bacterium
GTCCACATCCCGTCGCTGCTGGCGAAGTCGTGGCCGACCATCGAGACGGTGGCCAGGGCCTCGGGGCCGTTGCCGATGAGGTTCACGCCCTTGAGCGGCGCGGTGAGCTTGCCCTTTTCGATCAGGTAGCCCTCGGTCAGCGAGAAGACGAAGTCGCCGTTGGAGATGTTGACCTGCCCGCCCGAGAATTTCTTGGCGTAGATGCCTCGTTCGACCGAGGCGATGATGTCCTCGGGGGCGTCGTCGCCGGCCTCCATGAAGGTGTTGCTCATGCGGGGCATGGGCACGTGACGAAAGCTCTGCCGGCGGCCGCTCCCGCTGGGTTTGACGCCGAAGTGGGTCGCGCTGATGCGGTCGTGCAGGTAGCCGCGAAGCTTGCCTTTGGTGATGAGGCGATGCTGGCGGGGCTTGACGCCCTCGTCGTCGACGTTGATGGAGCCGCGCGAGGACTCGATGCTGGGGTCGTCGATCACGCTGACCAGCGGCGAGGCCACCGACTTGCCGATGCGGTCGGTGTAGTTGGAGGTCCGCTTGCGGTTGAAGTCGGCCTCGAGGCCGTGGCCCACCGCCTCGTGCAACAAGATGCCCGAGTCGCCGGGGGCGAGCACGACGGGCATGCTGCCGGCGGGCGCGGGGCGACTGTCGAGGTTCAAGATGGCGACGCGGGCCGCCTCGCGGCCGTGGTCTTCGGGGCTGATGCGATCGAAGTACTCGCCGCCCATGCGGCCGCCGCCCGAGGAGCTGCCGGACTCGGTGCGCCCCTTGGACTTGGCCACACAAGAGACCGAGATGCGCATCATCGGCTGGTGGTCGTAGGCCATGACGCCCTCGCTCGAGACCACGAGGATCTCTTTGTGGCTGGCGACCAGCGACGCGTCGACGCGCTTGACCTTCTTGCTGGCCTTGCGTGCGGCCTTGTCGGCGCGGCGCAGCAGCTCGACGCGGGCTTTGCCTTCGAGGTCGACGAGCTCGTCGGCGACCGGGTAGACGCTGGAGAAGCTCTTGCGGCGCACGGCCACCGCTTTTTGCTTGCCGCCCGACTTGGCGATCTGGCTGGCGGTGACGGCGGCGGCGAGCAGCTCGTCGGGCTCGAGGGACTCGCTGTAGGCGTAGCCGACGGCGCTGCCCATCACCACGCGGATGCCCACGCCCATGTCGATGCCCCCGCCGACGGTGCGCACGCGGCCGTCTTCCATGGCGATGGAGTTGGTTCGCCGATACTCGAAGTAGAGATCGGCGAAGTCCCCGCCGCGGGCGAGGGCCTCGTTGAGGACGCGCGCGGCGAGCTGGGGGTCGACGGCCAAGGGCCCCTTCATGAAGGGCGCCTCGGGCACGATGACCGGGGCTTGGGATTTGCGGGCGGCAGCTGCGGCCATGGGGCGAACCATAGCGCAGGTGAAGGCAGAACCGACCGGGCGCGCACGGGGCCCCAGCGCAGTTTACGGGCCCCAAACGCAGCGACGCCCGCGAGCCGTAGCCCCCGGGCGTCGTCGACCGGCAAGGTCGAGTGGATTACTTGTTGCGGGCGTAGCGACGCTTGAAGCGGTCGATACGACCCTCGGCGTCGATGGAGCGGGCTTGGCCGGTCCAAAAGGGGTGGCTCTTGGCCGAGATGTCCAGTCGGATGACCGGCAGCTCGACACCGTCGACCGACTTGGTCTCGGAGGAGCCTTCGGTCGAGTAGGCGACCCACTCGTCTCCGGTGGCGTTGTCGACGTAGAGGACGGCTTGGTAGCTCGGGTGAATTCCGGGGCGCATCGTCTTTCTCCTATCGGTGGGGGTCGCTTACCAGCTGGACTTGGTCACGCCGGGGATGTCGCCTTGCAAAGCGAGGCGACGCAGCTCGACGCGGCACAGGCCAAACTTGCGGTAGACGGCCTTGGAACGGCCGGTCAGCTCGCAGCGACGGGTCTTGCGGGTGGGGCAGCTGTTGCGGGGAAGCTTTTGCAGCTGCGCGGAGATGTCGTACTTGTCGGCCGGATCGATGTTGGGGTCCTTGAGCTTCGCGCGAAGCTCGGCCCGCTTGGCCGCGTACTTTTCGATGAGGGCGTCCCGCTTGTTGTCGCGGAGGACTTGAGAGATCTTTGCCATGCGTAATCCTGTGCGAGCGGCCGGTGCGCTCTGGGGGGCGGAAGCTACCCCTCGTGCCCCCAAAGCGCAAGATGGGAGTTCGCCTTTTCGGGGCCTGGAGTGGGCCTGCGCGGCACCGAGCGGCCTTTGCGCCGGAGGCGCCCCAGCCCGGCCCGCGGGCCCATTTAGCCCCGCTTTCGGGACTTTTTGCTGCTCTTGCCCAAGGTCAGGGCCCGCAGCCGGTCGACCTCGTGGGCCTTGAGGGCGCGAAAGGAGCCGTCTTCGAGGCCATCGGCCGTGAGATCGCCGATGGCCACGCGGATCAGCTTGAGCACGTGATGGCCGATGGCGTCGCCCATGCGGCGCACCTGCCGGTACAGGCCCTGGCTGATGGTGAGCTGCACCCAGGTGTTCGAGGGCGTCTCCTTGACCACCAACACCTCGCTGGCCGGACGGGTCTGCACGCCGTCGTCCAAGGTCACACCTTCGCGCAGGCGATCGAGGCCGGCCGGGGTCACGCGGCCTTGGAATTTCACGTGATAGGTCTTGGGGACCTCGTTGCGCGGGTGGGTCAAGGCGGCGGCCAGGTCGCCGTCGTTGGTCAAAAGCAGGACCCCTCGCGTGTGATAGTCGAGGCGCCCCACCGGGTAGATGCGCTCGGTGACGCCGTGAATCAACGAGAGCACGGTCGGGCGGCCGCGGTTGTCGACGATGCCCTCGGCCGAGCAGACGACCTCGTCGGGCTTGTTGAGCACGTAGTAGACCAGGCGCTCGGGGGTCACCAAGCTGCCGCGAACTTTGACCTCGTCGCGGATGGGGTCGACCTTGGTGCCGAGCTCGCGCACCACCTGGCCGTTCACCTCGACTTGGCCCGCCTCGATCATCTCTTCGGCCTTGCGGCGCGAGGCGACGCCGGCGTGGGCCAAGAACTTTTGCAGGCGCACGGCCTCGCCGGGCTCGAGCTCGCGGTTGCCGCCGCCGGAGGACGATTTGCCTCCACTTTTGTGCCGCGCGCGGGCCATGACGAAGCCTACTCCTCTTCTCCAGAAGCGCTCGCGGCTTCCGAAGTTGGGTCGGCCGGGTCGCTCGGCTCGGTCGCGTCGCCTTCGGCCTTGGCCGCGGCGAAGTCGATGACCTCTTGGCCCAGGGCCTCGGCCTCGTCTTCGCCCATGCGGTCGGCGAGGCGGTCTTTGGTGTCGTCGGAGAGCTCGCGGAACTCACGAAGGTCCGGCAGGTCGCGCAGGCTCATCAAATTGAAGAACTCGAGGAAGAAGACCGTGGTGCCGTAGAGCATCGGGCGGCCGGCCTCCTCTTTCTTGCCGACGATCTTGATGAGGTCCTTTTCGAGCAGGAGCTTGAGCACCGCACCCGCGTCCACACCGCGGATGTCGTCGACCTCGGCCTTGGTCACCGGCTGGCGGTAGGCGATGACGGCCAGGGTCTCGAGCTGCGGCCGGCTCAGTCGCACCGGCCTCGCTTGCAGCATCTCTTGCACCCAGCTCGCGTTGTCGGGGTTGGTGCGCAAGACGAAGCCGCCGGCGACCTGCACCACCTGCACGCCGCGGGTCTTGGTGTCGGCGATCAGCTGCTTGAGCGCGAGCTGCACCTGGTTGGCGCTCGGATCTTTGAGGACCTTGCGAAAGGCCTTCACCGTCATCGGGCGGTGCGCGGCGAAGAGCATGCTCTCGATGATCGACATCAAGCGCTCGGAGGCCTCGCCCTCGACCTCGGAGAGGTCGTCTTCGAGA
>JAUIJR010000497.1 GCA_030431075.1 Polyangia bacterium
GGTGATGGCGACGGTGATGGCGACGGCGATGGCGATGGTGATGGCGACGGTGATGGGGACGGCGACGGCGATGGCGACGGTGATGGGGACGGCGATGGCGCGACGAGCTGCGCCAATGGCCCGGCCGACTACGGCATGTGGTGGACCGACGATCTGGGCATGGCAGATCGCACCGCCTCCCCCTACGCGAGCGACGCGGGGCTGCAAGCGGTCTGGAACGCCGCCCCCACAAACTCGGGTGACTTCGTGACGCCGGCTACGCCCATCGCCGTGAGCGGGGCCGTCCTCGCCCTCAAGTCCGACGACGCGACCACCGTCGTGGTCGGCGACGCGAACCGGCACATGGTGATCTTCGACGCTTCGGGGACCCTCTTCGCGGGGCTCCCACTCGGCCGCATCGTCGACTTCGAGGTCGTCGAGCTACAAAATTACCAGGGCAACCGGCAGATCTCGGTGATCAGCAACCTGAGCCACGACGGCTTCAACGCCGACGTCTACATCTCCGAGGAGACGGGCAACAGCGCGCTGAGCGTAGAAAGCGAGGGCAGTCGCCCCGTCGCTTTCTACGGCGAAGTCTCGGCCCTTCGTACCACCGACGACTGCGTCGGCATTCGCTGTGTGACCTTGGACCATGGGGGCGAACAAACGGAGTTCCGCTTCCCGAACTCGGCCGGGCTCGCCCCCATCGAGGTCGGCGACTGCGTCCAGTTGGTGGCCCCCCTTCGCGTCTTCTTCTCGAACTTGAGCATCACCATCCAAAGCCCGGATTGGTGGCGGACCTACGCCCCAACTTAGGTCGCAATACGGCGTTTTCACTGCCCTCGCCGATCGCACGAGGGGTGGGAACGTTTGGCCCGCGCGATCCGGCTATTGGGCGTGCCCGCGTCCCCCGCTCCCTGCCCCCGCCTGCGCCGACCGCCCCGCGGCTCTCTTCCAACCCACCTGTGCGGCTTTTTGGGCCTGGCCTTGGCCGCGTGCACCGGAGCTCCAGAGGCCACCGATCATCGCGCGACCCATCGCGGGTCCACGCCACTGCTCGGCGAAAAGGGCTCGGGCGGCAAGGCCCCCGAGAGCTTTGATCCTTGTCGTTTTGCCCGGCGCTCCGAGGCGTGGACGGATTTTGGAGATCCTGTGGTCTTGTCGGCCGAGCTCACAGCCGCGAGTGCGGAGTACTACGACCTGAGCTTGGAGGTGATCAATTGCGGCGGCAAGGACAGCCAAGAGACCAAGGTGCGCGCGTGTACCGAGGCACAAAGCTGTGTCCACCCGCCGGTCCCCCCCCTCGCTCCCGGCGAGCGCGTCCAGCTTCGCGCTGCTTTGGAGCCCAAGACGTCGGACCTCGTTCGTGGGACCAAGATCGTCGTCGAGGTCGACCCCAACGAAGAGAGCGAGGACCGAGAACGCTCGAACAACCGCTTCGTGACCGCCACCCACCAATGGAGAGGGTCACAGCTGACCGTCGACGCCGGCGCGGGCCAGCGAGGGGGATGCTCGGGCTCCGGCTGCGACCGTCATCCCGACCCTTGTGCCACGCCGCGACGGGACGCGAGTCCCGACACCATCGTTCGCTGCAGCAACGGCCAGCTACTGGACGGTGAGTGGATCGCCGATGAAGACGCCATCGCGGCCGTCTCCATCCAAGGCGCCATGCCCGAGCTCTTCGTGCAAGACCGCATCGTCGTCCATGATGCGACGCCCCGGGACCTCGACGCTTTGCGGGCGCGCTACGGCACACGACCGCTCGTGCATCGGCAGTCGGCGCTCGAGCGGCGCGGACTGATCGCCTTGCATTGGCAGCCAGAGGAACGAGACGGTCGCCGCGTCGAAGCCCTCGAGGCCGGCTTGGGTCACGCTTTGGTCTTCAGCTCCGGACAAGCGCGCGATCACTTCGACATGCTCTTGGAGCTGGCCGAAGACCCCGACTTCACACATCTGCGGCCACGGCCGGAGCTCGCCTACCGCCCAACGGCGGGACCCGTCTCCAGCCACGAGCAGCGGCTTGCCGATCCGGGTGACCCGGGTCAGTTCGCGGCGGCTTGGCCCGGACCTTTGGCCTGCGAAGGCTCGGACATCCAAGCGCCCTTGCTCGATGCCCCCGGCTGTACAGCCCTCCTGCCCGATCCCTACCCGCCCTCGCAGGGACCTTTCGCGCCCACGCCCGTCTTCTTGGACCCCTGGCAGTACCGCGCCCAGGCCCTGGCCCCCCGCGATGGCGACGCGCTCGCATGGTGGCGGGCGCGCTACGCGATGAACCCCAACCAAGCGCCGGTCCGCGTCGCCTTCATCGATGATGGCTTCGCGCTCGAGAGCAACGAAGGACGCGGCTTCGTGGGCCCCGAGGCCTGCCAGGCGAGCTGCCAGAGCGGCGCGCTCTCGGGCGAGAGCTGCAACACCTGCCTCGACGCCGTGTTGGACGCTAGCTGCGGTATGGGCAACTTCTTGCCCACGGTCTGGCCGGCGCACCCGGCCGACCCCTGCGCGGCGCCGACGCAGACCAACGCGCGGATCGGTGCCGGTGATTCCAGCCCCGAGGGCATGGCCGGCGGAGAGTCCACCTCCGGCTGCGGCCTCGACGTGATCACCCAGCTCGCCGACGACGAGCTCGCCTTGGCCAACGCGGTCCTCGACGCCTACGAGGCGACCTGCGGCATCAGCACCACGGATCCCGCATCGCCAGTGGTCGCCATTCTCCCGGGCCTCAACGCCATCTTCGGAATCTTCGAAGGCTTGATCAAACAAGAGCTCAAAGATGACGCGATCGAGTCCTTCTTGAACAACCTGGGCAGCATGGACTTGGTCGGCATGCTCTTTGGCGCGACGGCCAGCGTGGAGCTCCCGCCCGACGCCTTCGACGGCTGCCAAAACAGCATCGAGGCCGCGGTGATCACCTATATCGACCAATATGGCGATGACTTCGCGCTGACCTGCGACTCGGTGTTCGAGCCGGCCGTCGAGGACTGCCTGACCTCGGTCAAGTCTTCGCTAAAGACCCTGACCGACAATCTCAAGCTGACCACGGCCTGCTCGGTCGTGGACATTCTCGAGGGCAGCTCCCTGGCCTGCCCGCAAGACTGCACAGACTCCAGCTCGTGCTTGGACGCCCTCGTCGACCAGGTCGACGCCGGCGGTATCGCGGCCTGCGAGAGTACTTTGCCGCCGAGCGCACAGGGTCTGTGTGCCCTGGCCGGGGGGGCGGCGGCGCAATGCAAACCCGGGGGCGCAGGCGCATGCTCAGGCTCGAACGCACAGCCTCTTTGCTGTGCGCTGAGCGACCTCGCTTCGACCTGTACCTCGGCCGCGCAAGAGTGCGTCCACTGGTGCGACAGCGAAGCCGACCTGGCCGAAGACGGCTGCGACGAAGGCCAAGTCTGCGCCGCCAGTCGCTGCGTAGTCGAGACGCCGTGCACGACCTCGACCGACTGCGAAGACGACGAAGTCTGCGCCAAGGCCGACCCGACGAACGGGACGGCAGCCCAGGTCTGCATCCCGGCGCCGCCCCAATCGATCGGCACCTACGAGGGCCTACAGGCGCTCAAGGGAACCCTGGCGGCCCACGAGGGCAAGGGCTGCCAATGGCACGGGACGATGGTAGCGCAAGCCGCCGTCGGTGCCTTCGACGATGCGCTCGGCTTCGCCGGCCAGGCCGGACCTCTGCGCCGTCGCGCCGACGAGGCCCCGTGGATCGAGACCCACTACATCCGCACCGATCACACGGGCCTTTCGGTTGCGGCCGCCGTCGACGCCGCCCGTGAATGGGACGCGGATCTCATCGTCACCCCCTTCGCCAGCGCATGCGGACCGATGTGCGCCATCGTC
>JAUIJR010000498.1 GCA_030431075.1 Polyangia bacterium
CGGGCTGGCGCGCGTGCCCACCGGCGGCGCGGCGCGTCTGGGTGGCGGCGTTGTAGTGGTAGAGGGTGCGGCCGGTGCTGAGCACCAGTGGGTACTCGTCGTCGCTGAGCTCGGCGCTGGGGCGGTAGCTCGTGGCCATGAAGGTGGCCTTGCCCTTCATGGGGCTGCCCTCGTGCAGGGTCGGCGTGCCCGGATCCTTCTCGTCGAGGCAGGGCCACTGAAGGCCGGCCGTGTCGACCTCGAGGCGCGGGTAGCTGATGCCCGCGAACTTCTCCGAGAGCCCGGCCATCTCGGCGTAGATCTCACCGGGGTGCTGGTACTCGGGCATGGCGTAGCCGGCCGCGCGCGCCACCTCGCACAAAATCTCCCAGTCGGCCCGGGCCTCGCCGGGGGGCGAGACGGCCTTGCGCACGCGCTGCACCCGGCGATCCGAATTGGTGAAGACGCCGTCTTTCTCGGCGAAGCAGGCCGCGGGCAAGACCACGTCGGCGAAGCGCACCGTCTCGTTCATGAAGATGTCCTGCATGACCAAGAACTCGACTTGGTTCAAGCCGCGCTCGGTGCGGTTGGCGTTGGGCTCGCTGAGCACCAAGTCCTCGCCCATGACGTACAGGCCCTTGATGCCGCCGTCGCCGAGGGCCTTCATCATCTCGTTGAGATTCTTGCCGACCTCGCAGCTGAGCTCGGCGCCCCAGGCGGCCTCGAACTTGGCTTGGTTGTTCGGGTCGTCGACGCGCTGGTAGCCCGGGTAGTAGATGGGCGAAGCCCCGGCGTCGTTGGCCCCTTGCACGTTGTTTTGCCCGCGCAAGGGGTTCAAGCCGGCCGAGCGCACGCCCAGGTGCCCGGTCATCAAGACCAAGTTGGCCAGGGCGTAGACGTTCTCGGTGCCGTGGGTGTGCTCGGTGATCCCGAGGGTGTAGTAGATGCCCGCCTTCTTGGTCGTCGCGTAGTTGCGCGCGGCCCAGCGGATCGAGTCCGCGGGCACCGAGGTGATCGACTCGCCCCACTCGGGGGTGCACTCGCGCACCGCCTCGGCCACCGCCTCGAAGTTCTCGGTGTGCTCATCGATGAAGGCCTGGTCGACCAGCCCCTCGGCGATGATCACGTGGGCCATCGCATTGAGCAAGGCGACATCCGTGCCCGGCGCGAGCTGCATGTAGCAGTCGGCGTGGTCCGAGAGCCAGATCGCCCGCGGGTCGGCCACGATCAGCTTGGCCCCGCGCTGCACGGCCCGCTTCATCTCCATCGCGATGATGGGGTGCGCCTCGGTGGTGTTGCTACCGATGACGAAGATGAGCTCGGTGTCTCGAATCTCGGGGATGGAGTTGGTCATGGCCCCCGCGCCAAACATTGTCACCAGACCGGCGACCGTTGGAGCGTGTCATGTCGCCGCGCATTGATGGCAGTTGTTGGTGCCAAAGGCCGCACGGGCCAACTTTTGCATGAGGTAGTTCTCTTCGCCGGTGCAGCGGCTCGAAGAGATGAAGCCGAGCGCGTCGGCGCCGTGCTTCTCTTTGACGCGGGCGAGGCCCTCGGCCACGCGCGCGACCGCCTCGGCCCAGCTCGCCGGGTGCAGCTCACCATCCTCGCCACGGACCCAAGGGTGGGTCAGGCGCTCTTCGTGGTGGATGAACTCGTAGCTGAAGCGCCCCTTGGTGCACAAGTTGCCGTCGTTGAGCGTGGTGCCCGGCGGCGGGGCCGTCACCCGCACGACGCGGTCCTTTTCGACGTGCAAGTCGAGCTGGCAGCCGACGCCACAAAAGTTGCAGGTGCTGCGCACCTTCTCGGCTTTGCGGTCGTCGTGCTTCAGCGAGGCCTTTTCGGTCATCGCGCCCGTGGGGCACACGGTGATGCAGCCGCCGCACAGCTCGCAGCTGGTGTCGAGCAGGCCTTTTTGGTCGGCGGTGGCGATGGTCGTCGCGCTGCCCCGCCCGGCCAAGGTGATGGCGTTGACGGCCTCGACCTCGTCGCAGTAGCGCGTGCACAAGCCACACAGCACGCAGGCTTCGGGGTCGAAGTGGATGTATGGGTTGATGTCGACCCGCGAGGCGCGGGGGGCGTCGACGGCGGGCAAGCTGGGCCCGGCGCCGTAGCGCTCGACATGCTCGCGTAGCTTGTTGCCCACCCCGCGCTCGCTCGGCCGCGCCTCGGCATCGAGCTCGTGGTCGGCCATGTACAAGCTCAACAGGCCCTTGCGATGCCGGTCGACGCGCTCGTTGTCGGTGCGCACCTTCATGCCCGGCGTGGCCTTGAAGGTGCACGCCGGCTGCAGACGGCGCTGCCCTTCGACCTCGACCAAGCACATCCGACAGCAGCCGGCCGGCTCGACGCGATCGTCGTGGCACAGCACGGGGACCTCGATGTCGAGCTTGCGGGCCGCGTCGAGCACGGTCGCGCCCTCCCCCACCTCGACTTGGCGGCCGTCGACCTCGAGGGCGATGGCGTCCCCGGACTCGGGGCCCCGGTAGACCCGGCGGTCGTCACTGTCGGCCATCGTCGTCGCTCTCCGTGGGGGTGTCGGGGCTCGGGGGCACGCCTCCGAACTCCGAGGGGAAGTATCTCATGGCGCTTTGCAGGGGCAAACTCGCCACCATCCCGAGGCCGCAGATGGAACCTTCGTTCATCTCCCAGGCCACCTCCTCGACGTGCTCGAGCGCGCCCGCCTCCCCGCTTTGGGCGAAGCGGTCGAGGGCCTGGCGCTGGACGCGACAGCCGATCCGACACGGCGCGCACTGCCCACAACTCTCGTCCTCGAAAAAGACCTGCTGGTGCATGGTGGCCTCGGGCATGCGCACCGTGTCGTTGAGCACCACGACGCCGGCCGAGCCGAGCATGCTGCCCACCTTGGCCAAGCTCCCAAAGTCGAGGGGCAAGTCGCGCTGGCTCATGGGCAAAAAGCCCGAGCTCGCGCCCCCCGGCGAAAAAGCCTTGGGGGTCCCGACATAGCCACCCGCTGCCTCGACCAGCTCGTCGAGGGTCACGCCCAAAGCCAGCTCGTAGACGCCGGGCCGTTGGATGTGGCCCGAGATGCAGTAGAGCTTGCTGCCCGCCTCGCCGCGCCCGAGCGCTTTGAACCACGCGCCGCCGCGCTCGACGATCGCCGGCACACACGCCAGGGTCTCGACGTTGTTCATCAGGGTCGGCCGCCCGAACAAGCCCTGCTCCGTCGGATAGGGCGGCTTGAGTCGCGGCATGCCGCGGCGGCCTTCGATGGCCTCGAGCAAGGCGGTCTCTTCGCCGCAGATGTAGGCGCCGTGCCCCTCGACGATCCGAAACTCGAGGCCCTCGAGGTGCCCGGCCTCGCGCCCCGACTCGATGGCGTCCTCGAGCGCGCGGATGCAGTCTTTGAACTCGCCGCGCACGTAGATGTAGACGATGTGCGCGCCGGCGACGAAGGCCGCGATCGCAGCGCCTTCGACCATGAGCCGCGGCCGGCGCAACATGACCTCGCGGTCCTTGAAAGTGCCCGGCTCGCCCTCGTCCGCGTTGATGACGACGTAGCGGGTACCGGGCGGCTGCGCTCGCACGGCCCGCCACTTGAAATGGGCCGGGAAGCCGGCACCACCGCGCCCTTGTAGCCCCGACGCCTGCAAGGCTTCGAGCACGGCCTCGGCCCCCATGGCCTTGGCCTTGGCCAGCGCGGGGTAGTCCTCGCGCTCCGCCCCACCGAGGTTCATGGGCAGCTCGGGGTCGTCGGGCGTGACGCCGCCGCGCGGCGGCCCGCGAAACTCGAGCTTGGCGTCCAAGGTCGCGGGCACGCGGTCGCACTGCCCGAGGCAGCTGACGGCCTCGACTTCGACCCCGCGCGCGCGC
>JAUIJR010000499.1 GCA_030431075.1 Polyangia bacterium
CGCCCGGGACCCTGGGCCTGGCTCGCCATCCCCTTTGGCCTGCTCGTGGCCAGCGGGGTCGAGTACGTGGCGCACCGCTTCCCCATGCACAAGCGGATGAAGACCCTCGACCGCTTCTTTCGTCGGCACACCCTGCTGCACCACCGCTATTTCGATCACACCCACCTCGAGATGAGCTCGCGCCGCGACGGCTACTTCGTGCTGAGTAACCTGCACATCGCCTCGCTGACGGCCCTGTCCTTGTTGGGCGCCTACTTCGCCATGCGCGGGCTGATCGGCGTGCACTTCGCCACGGTGGCGACCATCACCATGGCCGCCTACTCGATGGCGGCCGAGTCTTTGCACGTGGCCTACCACCTGCCCGAGCATCGTCAGCAGCAGTGGCCGCTGAAGTCGGCGCCCTTTCAGTTCATGCGTGAGCTCCACCGCGATCACCACAACCCCAAGGCGATGACCCGCTACAACTTCGCCATCGGCCTGCCGATCTGGGACCTGGTGTGCGGCACCTACCGTCCGCCGCCCGTCGAGGACGAAGGCGAGCCGGCCCACGAAGCGATGGCTGCGGCCTCGCACACCGGCATGCGCTGAAGGCCTGCTAGTCTCGGCGCATGGGCAAGGCTCTCGTCTACCGCCTGCTCGGGCCCAGGGACGAACCCGCCCTCGACGCCTTTTGTGCGGCGCGCCGCGCGACGACGATGTTCTTCGCGTCGAACCGCCTCACCGCGCCGCTGGGTAGCTCGGGTCACCGACGCGCCGGCGTCTACGCCGGCGCCTTCAAAGACGGCGAGTTGGTCGGCGTCGTCGCCCACTACGAGATGGGCTCACTGGTGACGCGCGCCGGGGCGCACGCCCTCGAGCTCGCGCGCCGCGTGCTCGCGCAGACCGGCCGCCGCTGCTCGGCCTTCGTGGGTCCCGAGCCCGAGGTCGATGCCCTGTGCGAGGCCCTGGCCCCGGCCGACCTGGCCTGGGGCATCGAGGGCCGCGAGCTGCTCTTCGAGCTGCCCCTGGCCCAGCTGCGCGCCCCAGCGATGGACTCGGGCCAGGCACGTCCGGCCGAGCTCGACGACTTGGACACCCTCGCCGCGTGGTCGGTGGACTACGCGCTCGAGACCCTGGGGAGCACGCGAAGCGAGGCGATGCTCGCCCACGAACGCGAGCTCATGCGCGGCAACATCGAAGCCGGCCGGACCTGGGTGCTCGAGGCGGAAGGTGAGCGGCTCGCCATGACCAGCTTCAACGCCCAGATCCCCGAGGCCGTCCAAGTCGGCGGCGTGTGGACGCCCCCGGCCCTGCGCGGCCGCGGCTACGCCTCGAAGGTGGTCGCGGCCCACCTCGCCCACGCGCGAGACCAAGGCGCCACGACGGCCATTTTGTTCACGCAAGTCGAGAACGCCGCGGCCATCGCCGTGTACCGCAAGCTCGGCTTCGTCGAGATCGGGCGCTATCGCCTGGCGCTGCCGCGGGAGCCCTTCGTGCCGCGGCTGGGTTAGACGCCGGGCTAGAAACGAAAGCCCAGCCCGTACAGCCCCAGCGTGCTCAGGGTCGGGTACTCCTCGCGCCGGAAGCGTCCGCCCCCGTCGTCGATGGCCATGAAGGTGCGCTCGCGCAAGACGAAGCGAACCTGCCCCACCAAGTAGAGCCACGAGCGCACGCGGACGCGGCCCTCGACGCTGGGCGCCAAGATGAAGCGAAAGCGGTTGGTGTTGTCCGTCTCTTTGGATCGGATGGGCCACGAGCTGCCCATGCCCAGCCCGGCGCCCATGCCAAAGGGGCCCCAGATGTCGACGTAGATCGCGGGCTCGAACAAAAAGCGCGCCCACAAGACCCGCTCGCGTACTTGAATGGGGTCGGCCTCGTAGCTTTGCTCGTCGAAGTAGCCCCACTGCCCGATGTGTCCGCCGAGTCGCAGCTCGAAGCTCAAGCGCGAGAGCTTGGGCTTGCGCGGCCGGTAAGAGGCCGCGATCTGGGCTTGGGCGATGAAGTAGATCGGGTTCGAGACTTCGAGGGGCGCGCCGAAGGGACGCGCCGGTCCGCCGCCTTGCAAGATGGTGAGCACGAAGTCCAAGGGCCGCACGCTCTTGCGGGGGGGCTCGATCTGCACTTCGCCGCCGATGACCTCGGCCGTGCGCTCTTGGTAGTGGCGGTCGCCGACGAAGCGGTAGCGCAGCGGGTCGCAGCCGGCCTCGGGCGCGCGGATCCGTAGGCGCTCTTGGCCCGACAAGGCGTAGCGACGCACGCTGCCGTCGTTGCCGAGCACCTCGAGGTGAGTGACGCGCGAGCCGGGCACGTTGAGCACCCAGTCGCGCGTGTCGGCCTCGAGGTAGATGCGGTCGGCTTCGACGAAGCCCTCGAGGATCTGGCCGCGACGCTGGAGGATCTGTGTCCAGCGCTGGTCGAGGCGGGTGTCGCGAAAGGTCACCGTGAGCGGGGCGGCCACGCTCGCGTTGGGGTCGGCCGCCGCCTCGTCGTCGCCGGGACAGCGGTAGTGGCAGCCATCGGCGTCGCCGTGCACGCTGCACGCGATGCCGCCTTCGACCACCGCGTCGGGGCAGGCGTCGACCGGGTACACGCAAGCCGGCGGGCGCCACGAAAAGTCGATCTGGCGCGCGTCGAGGCGTAGCACGCCGACCGGCCAGGCCCCCGCCCACTCGGCCTCGAAAAAGCGCCGACTGTCCGCCCCCGCGCCCGACTGGGGCAAGCGAAGATCCAGCTCGCCGCGGCCCAAGGCCCGGGGCACCAGCACCGACATGCGCCGGGTCCCCGGAATGCTGGCCGCGCAGACACCCGCGTCGATGTCGACGCCGTGCACCCGCAGGCCCACCGCGCCCGGCTCGACCTTGGACAAGTCCACGCCGGCGACCTCGAGCTCGATGCGATCGCAGCGCGGCTCGACCGGCAGGACGATGAGCTTTTGATCGGGGCCCGTCGAGCTCGCCCGCTCGCTGCGGGGCGAGGGGGCGAAGTGACCACCCGCGCTGCGGGCCGTGACCACCACGTCGTCGATGCGCGCGCGTACGCCGATGGTCACGATGCCCCCGGTCAAGCGCAGGGCCTCGATCACCGGCGGCGAGCCCTCGAGGTGCTCGAGGGTGATCACCAACAAGCGGCGCTCGACCCCGGCCGCGCCTTCGTCCAACAACTCATCCGTCGTGCAGGCCGCCCACAGCGGCACGGCGGCACGCGCCGGCGGTAAACTCACCGAAGGCGCGCAGGCTTCCCCTTCGCCACACGCGCGCAGCTCGCTGCCCCCGTGGGTCCAAAAACTCGCGGCCAGCGGGTAGCTCGGTGCGCGGGCGCTCCCGCCCGAGGCCGCGCCGAGCATGCCCCCGTGCACCTTGGTACGTGTGCGGGGCCCCTCGACCTCGCTGACGATGCACACGTCGGTGGGGACCTCGCCGCGCTCAGGCTGCAAATCGATGGTGACGACACCGTAGGGCGCCCCGGCGCGCGCCTCGGCGGCCAAGGCGAAGACGCCGAGGAAAACCCAGAGGCTCAGCCACGCGCGGGCCCAAGTCGGAAGCTTCGCCATGGTTGTTCGTGTCACTGGCAAGCCTTCGCGTCTTGTTTCGAGCACAGCAGGTAGTCGGCGCAGTCGTTGGGCACCAGTCGCGCGATGCGGGAGCGGCGACGCTCGGGGCGACAGCTGTAGCACTGGCCGAGCACCTCGATGTCGGTCGGCCGACGCGCCCCGCGACGCAAGAGGCGGTAGGAGTCCTCGTGAAAGGCGCAGTAGTCGCGCTTGGCCGGCCGGGGCAGCTTTTCTTCGCTCGCCCCGCTCGGCTCGGCGGCGCCGGTCGCTCCGGTCG
>JAUIJR010000500.1 GCA_030431075.1 Polyangia bacterium
GACGAACTCGAAGAGAACGACGACGGCAGCGCCCTCGAAGCGATGGTCCAAGAGCGGCGCAAACTGGGCGACGCGTGCGAGCTGGACGCTCGCGCGGCCCGGTCTCTCTACGCCGAAATGGCCGAGATCCTGGGCGAAATCGTCGCCGCCGAGCGCCGCGGCGCCGCGGCCCTGGCCGAAGTGACAGCCTGAGCCCGCCCCGCAACCCCGTCCCGGCCGCGGCCCACCGCCGGGCCGGGACGAACTTTTTTGGCACCCTCATGCAAGCCCGCCCGTTCGCGGCCGAAGGGTCGCCGATGTCCAAAACACACCGAAACTGGATCTTGGCCGCCCTCGCGCTCCTCGCCTTCGCCCTCGCGGGCTGGTGGCTCACACGAGACGCGCCACCGCAGACGCAAGCCGATGCCCCGGCTCGAGCTGAGCGCTCGGAGCCCGGCGCGAGGCCGGGTTCCGACGACCCACGCTCCCTTCCCCCCTCGCAGCTGGCCGCCGTCGGCGGACGCGTCTTCGATCCAAAGGGGCAGCCCCTGCCCGAGGCGACAGTTTGCGCAAGCTACGCGAGCGAGGAGATGCGCGCCTGGTTCGGCGTCGAGCCCATCTGTTCGCGCAGCGGCGCCGAGGGCCGCTACCACATCGACGGCCTCGTTCCTGGGCGCTACCTCATCGCCGCGCACGCCGAAGGCTTCGTCTCCACCTTCCACCTCCACGGAGAGTTCGCGGGACGCCCGGTTACGACACTGACCCTGGCTCCGCGCGCCGACCTCGGCGACATCGACATTCGCATGCTCGGCGCAGCGGTGGCGATGGAAGGCCGCGTCGAGGACCTCGCGGGCGGCGTCATCGCCGACGCACGGGTGATCGGCTGGCCCCGCCAAGGGCGCACACGGCTCGGTGAAGCGCAGGCCATGACGATGAGCGATGACGAGGGCAAATTTCGGATCTGGGTCGCGCCCGGGGAAACGCACCTGAACGCCACGGCCGAGGGCTACGTACGCCGCGGCCACACCTTCACCGCGCCCTCCACCGGCACGGTCTTGCGCTTGATGCCCGAGTCCGTGGTCGAAGGCGTCGTGCTCGACGAGGCCGGCGCCCCCTTGGCCGGCGTCGCCGTCGAAGTTCAAGCCGACTTCGAGCTACCCACGCAACGCGTGGTCCGCAGCGACGAGGCCGGACGTTTCCGGATCCCGGGTCTGATGCCAGGGCGCGTCGGCCTCGTCGCCCGCGGCCCCCACAGCTTTGGTCGACTCGCGGCCGTGGCCCTCGACTTCGGCGCGACCGTGCAAGTCGAGATCCGCAGCGTCGCGGCCACCACCCTCGAAGCGCGCATCGTCACCGATGACGACCCCGCGCGCCCCTGCCCAGCCGGATGGGCCGAGCTTCGAGACGCCCGACAACACAACCGCATCAACGCCTCCAGCGACGCCGAGGGCCGCCTTCGCTTCGAAGGACTCTTGCCCGGCCGCTACACGGTCTCGCCCGGCTGCCGTGGACACTTCGTCGACACGCCGCCGCCCCCGATCACCGTCGTCGCCGGCCAAGACCCCGCTCCGCAGACTTGGACCGTACAGGCGGGAACGACCCTCGTCGGCCGCATCGTCGACGCGCAGGGAGAGCCCGCCACCGGCTACTCCGCCCGCGCCATCCGCCGCCCCAAGGCCGGTGGGCCGCAGCAGTTCGTCGCTGAAGAGGCCGACGCCTCGGGCGCCTTCGAGTTGCACGGACTGCGCGCCGGCGAGTTCGAGCTCTCGGCTTCGCCGGGTCACCGCGCCCCCGTCGGCGAGGCGATCGAGGTGACGCTGCCCCGCCCCGCCAACGCGGAGCCCGTCGAGCTGCGCTTGCCCGCCATGGGCCGCGTCCACGGCCGCGTCATCGACGTCGACGGACGCGCCGTCGCCAATGTCGAGGTCCGCGTGTCCGGCGAGCGCATCTCGAGCGGGCACGCCCTCACCGACGCCGAGGGCAACTACGCGCTCGACGAGCTTCAGACCGGCCCCTTGGTCTTGACCCTCAACCAGGACCGGGCGCCGCTCTTTGCCGTGGGCTCCACGGCCGAGGACGCCCGCCCCGCGCGTGAGCAGATCCGGCTCGCCTCGGGCGACGACCTCGAGGTGAACTTCCAGATCGGCTCGACCCAAGGTTGGATCCGCGGGCGCGTGCTCGACAGCACCGGGGCCCCGGTGCCCAACGCCTTCGTCTCGGCCTTCTCGATGGGGGGCGGCGCCGCGGCCAAGGCCATGCTTCGCTCGCGCTACGCCGGGTGGCGACTCGAGCCCGTGCTCACCGACGCCAGCGGCGAGTTCGCGCTCGAAGGCCTCCCCGACGGCCTTTATGCCCTGCGGGCCTACGACCGCCAGGGCGCCGACGTCGTCCTCGAGTCCGTCGAGCTCGGGAGCCAAGTCGAGATCGAGATGCCGCTGCCCGCCTCGATCGCCGGCCGCGTGGTCGTCGAGGGCGGCACGCCGCCGGCCCAGTTCGCGCTCAGCGTCACCAGCCAAGAGGCGGGCATCGGCTTTCAGTCGATGTTCCACGCCCCCGATGGACGCTTCGAGATCGATCGGCTGCCGCCGGGGACCTACACCCTCGAGCTCAGCTCGGCCGAGGGTGACGCCAGCGTACGCGAGCTCGAGCTCGCCCCCGGTGAGAAGCTCGACGATATCGAGCTCAAACTCGCCGGCAAGCTGCGCTTGACGGGTCGTTTCGTCGACGACGAGACGGGCAAGGCCATCGAGGGGTTGACCGTCGCCGTACAACGACACGGCCACTTGCGGATGACCACCTCCGGGGACGACCCCAAGATGACCAGCGACGCCAGCGGACGTTGGGAGGTCGCCGACGCTCCGCCCGCGGGCAAGGCCATCATGATCTACTCCTTCGTCGCGGAGGTGCGGGATCGCTACGGACACAACCAGTACCCCGTCGAGATCCCCGAGGGCGTCACCGCGCACGATCTCGGCGACATTCGCTTGACCCCCTCGCGTGTGAAGTCTGGCCAACGCCCCGGCGAGTTCGGCTTTCAACTCCGCGCCCCGACGAGCGAAGACGGCGCCGAGGATCCGGAGGCCTGGCGCGTCACCGCCCTCACGCCGGGAGGTCCCGCCGAAAAAGCGGGCATGAAGGTCGGCGACGCGATCATCGAAGTCGACGGCCGCGAGGTCATCGGCAAGAGCTCATGGCGCTTCGGTCCGCTGAGCCGCGTGGACCCCGGCGAGGCCGTGACCTTCGGCACAGCCGACGGACGCAGCTTGCGTGTCGTGGCGGTGTCGCCCCTGCAACCGTGATTTGCGGCGCGCGTGCCCCCGGGAGCTGGCCAGGCCGGCTTTCGGGGGCATATAGTGCGCGTCGCCATGAAGTCTCGTGCCGCCGTCGCTTTCGCTCCCGGAGAACCCCTGAAGATCGTCGAGATCGACGTCGCGCCGCCCCAAAAAGGCGAGGTCCTGGTCAAGATCACGCACACCGGCGTGTGCCACACCGACGCCTTCACCCTCAGCGGTGACGACCCCGAGGGCGTCTTCCCGGCCGTGCTCGGTCACGAAGGCGGCGGCGTGGTGGTCGAGGTCGGCGAGGGCGTCACCAGCGTCAAGCCCGGCGACCACGTCATCCCGCTGTACACGGCCGAGTGTCGCGAGTGCAAGTTCTGCAAGTCGGGCAAGACCAACTTGTGCCAGGCCGTGCGCGCCACCCAAGGCAAGGGCCTGATGCCCGACGGCACTTCGCGCTTCTCTTACGAAGGCAAGCCCATCTTCCACTACATGGGCACCAGCACCTTCTCCGAATACACCGTGGTCCCCGAGATTTCGCTCGCCG
>JAUIJR010000501.1 GCA_030431075.1 Polyangia bacterium
TGGTCGATGGCGGGCAGCGGGGAATCGGCCTTGGCGTGGGCGTCGCCCGCGAAGTAGTGCAGGGCGGCGGCCCGCTCGGGAGAGAGCTCGTTGGCGAGCGCGCCTTCGAGGGCTCCGACGACCTCGTCCCAGCGCTCGAGCTTGGCGAGCGCGTGGGCCAAGTCGGTGCGCACGCCGGCGTCCTCGGGCAAGATCGACGAGGCGCGACGCAGCAGGTCGACCGCGAGCTCCGGGCCGTTGACCAAGGCGATGCGGCCGATGGCACGCGCGAGGCGGCGGTCGAGCTGCTGGTCCTCGGCGCTGCGCTCGAGCCGGGCCTGGAGGGCGGTCGAAAGATCGGGCGCGCCTTTTTCTCCGTGGACGTTGTGGGTGCGGATCAAGCCGCGGAAGGCGACCTCGGACAGCGGGTCTTTGTGGACGGCCTCGGCGAAGACCTCCCACGCTTTGGGATTGCTCTGCCCCGGCGGAACCATGCGCAAGGCGATGCGGCCCGCTTGGCAAAGCGCGCGGACTTGATGGCTCGGCGTGTGGAGCACCTCGGCGAGTCGCCGCAGGGTGTCGAAGGCCTCGGGCAATCCACCTTTGCCGCCCATGCGCTCGAGGACGCGCGCGCGCACGTGCAAGGCCGGCGTGAAGTCGGGCTGCGAGATGTTGGCGTCGTCGGCCAGGGCCAAGGCGGCCGGAAGGTCCCCGCGACGCTCGGCCAGTTCCGCGCGGATGGTGGCGAAGGCGGCCCGGGTGACGTCGCTGTCGCTGCTGCCTTGGGCGGCCGCCAGGGACTCGTCGGCGCGCTCGTCGGCGAGCTTGGTCTTGCGCGCCTTGATGCGCAGACGACCGGCACGGGCCAAGGCATCGCCGGGATCACCGTCGAGCAAGGCGGCGTAGGCTTCGTCCGCGCGGTCGAGGTTGCCGGCGGCTTCTTCGGCGCGGGCCGAGCGAAAGCGAAGGGCCCGGACCGAGCGCGTGCTCGCTTCGCTGCGTCGACCCAGGTGTTCGGCCGCGCGCGCGTAGGCCCCCGCCGCGCGCGAGGGGCGGTCGGCGCTGCGGGCCGCGCGGGCCAAGCGCAGCTGCGTGACGAAGTCCTCGGGGCGGACCTCGGCGACGGCCGAGAGGTACTGCAAGGCGACGACCGGGCGGGGACTGAGCTCGGCGAGTTGCAGGGCCATGGCGCGCCGATCGTCGCTGCCGCGCTCGCTGGTGAGGCCGGCCTCCGCGAAGGACTGAAGCTCGCGGCTGAGCCCCTGCGCCTCGTACAAGCGCAGCAACAAGGCCCGGGCGACGCCGAGCTGCGGCCACAGCTCGAGGGCGCGCACCAAGTTGCGGATGGCCCCCGAGGGATCTTCGAGCTTGCTCATGCGCACCGTGGCACAGCGGTGCAACAGCAAGGCGCGGGTCTGCGGGCCCTCGACCGCGCTCGCGTGGCGCTCGAGGAGCTCGGCCAGCATGGCCCAGCGCTCGAGGCGGGTGGCGAGCTGCTCGGCCGCGTGCAGGGCCGGAAGGTCGCGAGGCGATCGTTGCAACAAGGCGTCGAGCTCTTGCAGGGCCTCTTCGGGGCGGTCGAGCTCGTTGGCCAGCAAGGCGGCCAAAGACAGGCGCAAGGAGGTCTTGCGCTCGCGGTCGTTGCAGTACATCAGCTGCGTGCGCAGCAGATCGAGGCGAGCCTCGTGGTCGCCTTGTTCGCGCAAGAGACCGTCGAGGGCCTCGATGCTCGGCGTGTGATCGTCGATGGCGCCGAGGGCCCGCTCGAAAAAACCGCGGGCGCGCGGCCGGTCGTCGAGCTCGAGCGCGAGCTCGCCGGCGCGGTGCAAGAGCTTGGCTTGGCGCGAGGCGCCCTCCGTCAGCTTGATCTCCTGCTCGGTCACCCGCAGGACGTCGGCCGTGCGCCCGGCGTGCGAGAGCAAGCGCGCGAAGTTCTGCAGCGAAGGCACGTGCTTGGGCTGCTCTTTGAGCAGCTGGCCCAGGTAACGCAGGGCCTCTTCGGGGCGCTCGAGGCTCGCGGCCAGCTGCCCCAGCACGCCGAGCAGGTATTGGCGGCGGTCGGGGGTCTCGGCGCGCTCGAACTCGCTGCGGTAGTGGTCGAGCAGGCCCGCGCGATCGTCGAGCTGATGCAGGACGCGCTCGAGTCGGTCGCGAACGGGGCGGTACTCGGGCGCGACCTCGACGGCCTCTTCGTAGACGCGTCGCGCCCCCTCGAGCTCGCCGAGTCGCTCTTCGAGGACCTGGCCGACGCGAAGGCGAGCGAGCGCGCGCTCGGGTCGCGTGAGTCGAGCTTCGTGCTCGAGCGAGACTTGCAGCTGCAAGAGCTCGAGCAGCTGCGCCCACATCTGGTTGGCGATGAGGTAGCGGGCGGTGTCCTCGACGGCGATGACGTGCTGCGGAAAGATCCGCAGGCACTTGCGCATGGCGGCCAGGCCTTCGTTGACCTGGTCCAGGCGAATCATGGCCAGACGGCCGAGGCGAAAGTAGAGCTCGGCCCGGGCGTCGCGGTCGTCCTCGTGGATGATCCGCAGCGCGCCGATGCAGGCCTGCGCGGCGATCTCGTAGCCGCTCGAGGCCATGGCCAGCTCTTCGAGGGTGCGCCACAAAGAGAGGTTCTCGGGGTGTTGGGTCGAGGCCGCCCACAAAAGCTGCACGGCGGCTTGGCGCTCACGTTGCTCGCGCAGCACCAAGCTGGCGCGGGCCAGGGGCATGGCGCGGGCGGGGCCTTCGTTGCGCTCGGCCTCTTGCTCGAGCGCGAGCACCATCATCTCGGCGTCGTTGGCCGTCTCGGCCACGCGAAAGAGGTCGGCGATCAGGCCCGGATGGCCCGGCCGCAGCTCGAGGGCGGTGGCCAACATGTCGGCGGCCAAGGCGAGGTCTCCACCGACGCGGGTCTCGAGGCGGGCCAACTCGCGCAACACGGCCGCCGAGCTGTCGTCGTCTTTGAGTACGTCGAGCTGCGATTCGAGGGCCTCGACCAAGCCGAAGGCATCACCGCGGGCGAGCTGCACGCGCTCGACGGAACGAAGCACCGCGAGATCGCGCGGGGTCGCCTTGAGGGCCGCTTGGTGACACTGCAAGGCGGCCGAGAGGTCGTTGAAATGTTGTTCGACCAGCTGACCCCGTTCGCGATAAAGCGCCGCCGCTTCGCGCGGGTGCCGGGTCGCTCGAATCTCCTGGTCCAGGTACATGACGGCCGAGCGCACGTCCTCGGCCTCGGAGTAGATGCGATACAAAAGTCGCATCGCCGGACGAAGGTTGGGCATCGCCTCGAGCGCCGTGCCCAAGGCCCGGACGGCGTCGGCCGCGTGGCCGTCGGCCATGTGGTAGCGCGCCGCCACATAAGCCAGCACCGCCCGCGACTGCGCGTCACTGGTCGGGGTGTCGGCGAGCGCCTGCAACACGGCCTGCAGGGGCATGTCCGAGGGCTCTGCCACTTGGTCGGGATTGTACACAGGCGCGCGCCCTTGCGGGTCCCCGGCGTGTCGAAAGCAGCCCCGCGGTGGCCGCATCTCGGGGTGAATGGGGTGGGGCGCCAAGCTCCCGGGCCGGAGCCGGCGTAGCGATGCGCGGAGTCGGACACGGCGACGACCCTCGCCAACGCTCGCGCCGGCCTGTGATAGCGTCGCACGCGCTACATGCGGAGCTCTCGTCCTACGCTATCCCTCGCAGGCGGCGGGGCCTGTTTCGCATTGCTACTGACACTCTTCGGCCAGTCGGGGTGTCGTGACAGCTTCGACAACACCGATGACGAGGAGGAGAGCAGCGCGAGTTCGAGCCAAGGCGAAGACGAGGTGGGAGAGTCCGA
>JAUIJR010000044.1 GCA_030431075.1 Polyangia bacterium
CGGCACGGACACCCCGACTTGCGAAGACTTGCTCGGCACCGGCTCGAGCGGCACGGTGGTGTGCAACGGCGATTGCACCGTGGACACCAGCGGCTGCAGCTGAGTCCGCCCGGGCCCGCCGGGCTCAGCGGCGCCCGTAGCTGTAGCGCTGCTCGCGCCAGGGATCCGCGTGGTTGTGGTAGCCGCGCGTCTCCCAGTAGCCGGGATCGTCGCGCGCGACGAAACGGATCCCGGTGATCCACTTCGCGGACTTCCAAAAGTAGAGGTCCGGCACCACGCCGCGCACCGGCCCGCCGTGGGTGTGGGCCAAGGCGCGCCCCTCGTGGCGATGGGCCAGCATGTTGCGCGGACCGAGGGCCTCGTCGAGCGGAACGTTGGCCGTATAGCCGTGCGCGGACTCGAAGATCACGTGTCGCGCCGTCTTGCGCAGCTTGGCGCGCTTGGCCAAGTCGGCGATCCGCACACCTTCGAAGCGCGCGTCGAACATCGACCAACCCGTCACGCAGTGGACGTCGAGCTTTTGCTCGACCTGCGTCATCGCCAACAAGGCGCGAAAGTCGAGCTCGTAGGGGGCGTCGACTTCGCCGTGCACACGCAGCTTCCACTTGGCGCGCGAGGCGTCGCCGGGCTCGCCCCCCATGGGCTTGAGCGCGGAGATGACCCGCTGCCCGGGAGGCAGGCGGGGACGTCCGTCGGGGCGCTTGGCCGCGCGCGCGCTGCGAATGAGCCCCTCGTCGGCGAAAACGGCCTGCAGGCCCAAAGCGGCGAGGCTGGCCCCCGCGCTCGCTCGCATGATGAAGCGGCGGCGCGCGAGCAGGCGGTCCACGGCGTCGGAACTCTTCATCGCAGGCATCTTAGCCCAGGGTACGCAGTCGGCACCTTTGCGGATCTTTCAACGGTTACCCTGCGCGCATGTCCGCCGGCGACGACTGCGCCTACGCCTACCTGCACGGCTTTGCCTCCAGTCCGCTGGCCAAAAAAGGCAGCGCCTTGGCCGAGCGCTTCGCCGCGCGAGGTCTCGAGCTTCGGCGCCCGGATCTCAACCGCCCGAGCTTTGCGCAGCTGCGCGTCTCGGCCCAGCTCGAGGCCCTCGATGCCCTCGACGAAGCCCACGCGCCGCCGGGCGGCTGGGTCCTGATCGGCTCGAGCATGGGGGCGTGGGCGGGCGCCTTGTGGAGCGCGTGCAATCCGAGCCGGGTGCGGCGCGCCTTTTGGTTGGCGCCGGCCTTCTTCATGCGCGAGCGCTGGCCGGCCATGCTCGGCGAACAGGCGTGGGCGCGTTGGCAAGAGGCGGGCAGCTTGCCCCTGCCCGACGCCACCGGCGAGCCGGTGCCGGTGCACTGGGGCTTGGTCGAGGACACCAAGGCGCTGGACCCCGCTCCGGCGCCGCCCGAGGGCTTGCGCGTCGACATTTTGCACGGGCGCAAGGACGAGGTGGTGCCGGTCGAGGTCAGCCGCCGCTACGCCGCCGCCCACCCCAAAGTCGAACTCACCGAGCTGGACGACGACCACGGGCTGCACGCGAGCATCGATCCGATCTGGGCCCACATCGAGGCGGGCTTGGGCGCAGCCGCCGACGCGACCGTGGCCGGCACCTTGCATTGGGACTTCTTCGGGCCCCAGGCCGAGCCCACCGCCCAGCACTTTTTGGTTCACCTCGACGAGTTCTTGGCCCGCGAGAAGATCGAGGGCTGCCGCACCGGCGTGGCCTCGCAGCGAGCGGGACACGCCGCGACCTGGTGCGAGACACCGGCAAAACACGAAGCGACGCTGATCTCCGCCTTGCGTCCGCGTCGCAAGACCTGAGCCGAAGCCCCTCGCGCCGACCGAAGCTCAGCCGAGCTCGACGCGCACCGACTTGGCGACCGCCTCGGCCTTGCGCCGGGCTTCGTCCGTGTCCGCCCCGCGGGCCAGACCCACACCCAAGCGTCGGTGCCCACGCACCTCGGGCTTGCCGAACAAGCGCAAGGCGGTGTCGGGCGCCTCGAGGGCGCTGGGGTCCACGTGAAAACGGATCTGGTCGCTGTCGCCTTCGGCCAAGACGACGTGCGAGGCCCCCGGTCCATGGGTGGCGATGTTGGGGATGGGGAGCCCCAAGATCGCGCGCACGTGCAAGGCGAACTCCGAGAGGTCCTGGGTGATCATCGTGACCATGCCCGTGTCGTGGGGGCGCGGGGAGATCTCGGAGAACCAGACCTCGTCGCCCTTGCAAAAGAACTCCACGCCGAACATCCCACGACCGCCGAGCGCCTCGGTGACCTTGGCCGCCATCGACTGCGCCGTCTCGAGGGCCTTGGCGCTCATGGGCTGGGGCTGCCAGCTCTCGTGGTAGTCGCCGCCGACTTGGCGATGCCCGACCGGCTCGCAAAAACTGGTGCCGCCGACGTGTCGCACCGTCAGCAAAGTGATCTCGTAGTCGAAGTCGACGAAGCCCTCCACGATCACGCGACCGCCGGTGCCGCGCGTGCCCTCGAGCGCGATGGTCCACGCCGCGTCGATGTCGTCCGGGCCATGGATGGTGGACTGCCCTTTGCCCGAGGAGCTCATCACCGGCTTGACGACGCAAGGCATGCCGATCTCGGCCACGGCCGCGTCGAACTCCGCCTTGTTCGCCGCGAAACGATAGGGCGAGGTGCGCAAGCCGAGCTCCTCGGCGGCCAAGCGACGGATGCCCTCGCGGTCCATCGTCAGGCGCGCCGCCCGGGCCGTCGGGATCACGTGGTGCCCCTCGGCTTCGAGCGCGAGCAGGGTGTCGGTGGCGATGGCTTCGATCTCGGGGACGATGAAGTCCGGCTTCTCGGACTCGATCACCTCGCGCAGCTTCTCCGCGTCGAGCATCGGAAAGACGTGATGGCGGTGGGCGACCTGCATCGCCGGCGCCGAGGCGTAGCGATCGCAGGCGACGACCTCGACCCCCAAGCGCTGCGCCTCGAGGGCCACCTCCTTGCCCAGCTCGCCGGATCCGAGGAGCAGGATCTTCGTGCGCGTGGAGGAGTTGGGGGTGCCGATGCTCGAGGTCGTGGTGCTCATCGCCGTGTGCGGTCGGGCCGCTCGCGCGAAGCATAGGCAGATGGGCACGCAGGCCAAGGCGCCGGTGCGCGCATCTCACGGCGGCCCGCCAGCGCCTTCGGGCGGGGTCTCGTGGGCCCCGCGGGCAGCCCGGCCCCGTCTGCGGCGCGGGCTCCCGGGCCCGAGATCGCTCCGCAAAGCTCGCGCGGCGAAGTGCACGCGACATTGCTATGTTCCGCCCGTGCACGTCCTGCGACGCCGCCCGCTCGTCTGCGCCCTCCTCGCGTGGGCGGCCCTGGGCACGGGCTGCGGACCCGAGGCCCTGCCCCAGATCGAGCCCGTGGGTGAGGTCTACGGCGAAGCCATGCACCAAAAGGGGATCGACCTCGAAGTCGGCGAGCGCTTCACGGTGGCCCTGCCCACCCTCGCCGCGCAGCGTGGGATCTTGGCCAACCCCCCGATCCGGCCGCGCGCCGACGGTGAGGTCGTGCACTTCGAGCGCATGGGCAGCATCGATCCTTCGCTCCTCCCCGCCGAGGCGCGCGAGACGGATCCGCCGGCCGACGAGGACGCCGAATGGATCGCCTACACCTTCGAGGTCGTGGGCGAAGGTCGCGGACGCGCGATCATCTTCGACGCAGCCCATCGCGACCGCGTCGTCTTGCGCGTCAACGTCGGCAAGGACGCGCAGATGATCCGCAAGACCGGTGACCCCGTACGACCGCCGGCCGCGAAGGCGCGCTTGGAGCCGCGCAAGGCCCCGCACCCCGCCGCCAAGACCGGCCCCAGCGAGAACTGAGCGATTTGGCCTAGGCCCGCCCGCGCCGGCTGCGGATCCCTCCGCACAAAAGCCGTTACCATCGGGGCGTGAAGGATTCGTCGTCGGGACAGCTGCCGCGCCGCTCATTTTTGTGGGGACTCCCCGTCGCGGGCGCGGCCTTGAGCTTGGCGCCCCGCGCCGCCTTCGCGGGCGCGTGGACCACGATCTCCAAAGAGGCGGGCATCACCGTCACCACCCGCCGCGAAAAAGACCGCCAGTTCCCCACCTTCCGGGGCACCGGCCGCATCAAGGCGGGCATCTTGGACATCGTGTCGGTGATCCAAGACGCCGGACGCCACAGCCAGTGGCTGCATCAGTGCAGCGAAGGCAAGATGCTCAAGCGCGTCGATGACACGACGCAGATCGTCTACAACCGCATCGATTCGCCCTGGCCCGTCAAAGATCGCGACGTGGTGCTGCGCGGCAAGATCGACGTCATCACGCCGGGCAAAGAGGTGAAGATCCGCTTTCGTGCGATCAAGACCAGCCTCAAAGGCCCGGTCTCGGGCGTGGTGCGCATGCCCGTGCTCGAGGGCCACTGGTACATGGTGGCCATGGGCGAGTCGAAGTCCCTGGTCGAGTACCAGGTCAATGCGGACCCGGCCGGCGAGCTCCCGCAGTGGCTGGTGGAGCAGGCCTCCAAAGAGCTGCCGATGTTCACCTTGAAAAACCTGCGCAAGCAGGTGGCCAAGACCTCGGCCGCGGGCACCTACGCCGACTTCCAACGCGAGGTGCGGGCCAAGAACCCCGAGCACTTCGGCGGCGCTGGCTGATGGCGACCCGTGCCTTGCGACGAGGGAGGGCGCGTCTCGCCGTGTTCTCGCTCGCCGCGGCGGCCTGCTCGAAAGACGCGCCCGCTCCGGAGCGCGACGAAGCTGCGGCCCCCTCGGGAGAGCTCGCCGCGCCCAGCGGCGCCACGCCGAACGAA
This sequence comes from Polyangia bacterium, assembly GCA_030431075.1. GTDB lineage: Bacteria > Myxococcota_A > Polyangia > Nannocystales > Nannocystaceae > JAUIJR01. The sequence goes on from JAUIJR010000044.1 coordinate 4,758, forward strand.
GATGCGGCCGTAGAGCCCGCAGCACCGCCGCACCGCCAAAGCGATCCCGCGGCGCTCGCCGTGGTGGAGGCGATGGAGCGCGCGCGCTTCGAAGCCGACTTGAAGAGCATCGCGCGCGAGCGCAATCGAGACCGCGAAGCCTGGCAAGAGGTGCAAGAGCTGTGCGCCACCCGTTTTGCCGAGGCGGGATTTCGCGTCGAGCGTCAGCCCTTCGCCTGGAGCGGGGGCGAGGGGATCAACGTCGTCGGCTTTCGCCCCGGCCAAGAGCCCGAGGCCGCGCCGATCTTGATCGGCGCGCACTACGACCACATCGACGGCTGTGCCGGCGCCGACGACAACGCCTCGGGCACGGCCGCGCTCTTGGAGGTGGCCCGCGTGCTCGGGCCGGCCGAGACCCGGCGCGGCATCATGGTCGCCTGCTGGGACGAAGAAGAAGAGGGCCTGCTCGGCTCGAAGGCGCACGCCGAGGCGCTGGCGGCCAGCGGGCGCTTGCCGGCCATGGCCCTCGTCATGGACGCGATCGCCTTCGCCGATCCCACACCGCACAGTCAAAGCCTGCCGCCGGGCGTGGATCTCCTCTTCGCGCGCGAAGTCGCGGCCGTCGCGGCCCGCGACTTTCGCGGCGACTTCATCGGCCTGCTCTACGACGCCCCCGCGCGCGAGGCCGGCCGCTGGTTCGCGCACTACGCCGAGAGCCTCGAGCTCCCGGTGATGCCCGTCGAGCTGCCCAGCGAGGTCCGCCTGATCCCGGCCACGGCCGAGCTGCGCCGCAGCGACCACGCGAGCTTTTGGCGCCACGAGGTGCCGGCCATGCTGGTCAACGACACGGCCAACTTTCGCACGCGCACCTACCACTGCTGGGACGCGCCGGACGCCTTCGAGACCTTGGACCTCGACTTTGCCTGGCGAGTGACCCGCGCGATGGCGGCGAGCGCGACGAGCCTCGCCCTCGCCCCCTAAACCCCAGCCGAATGCACGGCTTCGCCCCGCCCAAAGCTGGGCGTCCCCGCACCTTGTCCCCGCGCCTGATCCGCTAGACTCCGCCGCATGAGCACGAAGGGGCACGCGAGCGCGAGCGAGCTGCGCGAAGCCGTCGAGTCCCGCTTCGGTGCGGGCAGCTTCGCCCCCTACGCGGACTTGCTCGCGGCCATCGATCAGCTCGAGGAGGCACCGCGCCAGCTGGCCTTGGAGCGCGCGAGCACCGTCGCCGAGCTTCGCTTGGGACCGCGCGCCACCGCGGCCGCCTTGCTCGCGCCCGCCCGACCCGGGTCTCTCGCTTTGCCCCCCGACCCCGAGCTCCTCGCCTTGGTCGAGGGGGTGGAGCGCCTGGCCAAGATCCGCTGGGACCACATCGGGGCCGAGGACGCCGAGAACCTGCGGCGCATGTTCGTGGCCATCGCGGCCGACGCCCGGGTGGTGCTGATCGTCTTGGCCCATCGCGTCCAGCAGATGCGCCGCGCCCAGCGAGGCCAGGCCGCTGCGGCCGAGCTCGCGCGAGAGACCCTGGAGATCTATGCGCCCTTGGCCAACCGGCTCGGCGTATGGCAGCTCAAGTGGGAGCTCGAAGACCTCTCCTTGCGCGAGCTCGAGCCCCAGACCTACGAGGAACTCAAGCGCTTGCTGGCCGAGACCCGCACGCGTCGCGACGGCTTCGTGCGCGAGGTGATGGAGCAGCTCGAGGGGCTGATGAAGACCCACGGCATCGAGGGCAAGATCAGCGGCCGCCCCAAGCACATCTTCAGCATCTACAAGAAGATGCAGCGCAAGAACGTCGGCTTCGACGAGATCTACGACGTCAGCGCGGTGCGCATCATCGTCGACGAGATCAAGGACTGCTACGCCGTGCTCGGCCTGGTGCACGGCTTGTGGGCGCCGATCCCCGGCGAGTTCGACGACTACATCGCCCGCCCCAAAGAAAACGGCTACCAGTCGCTGCACACCGCGGTGGTCGGACCCCAAGGCAAGCCGGTCGAGATCCAGATCCGCACCCGCGAGATGCACCACTTCGGCGAGTACGGTGTCGCGGCCCACTGGGCCTACAAAGAAGGCGGGGCCGGCTCGCGCGCCGCCCGGGCCGTGGACCGCAAGTTCAACCTGCTGCGTCAGCTGATGGACTGGCAAAAGGATCTCGAAGATCCGACCGCCCTGGCCGAGACCCTCAAGACGGATCTCTTTCGCGATCAGGTCTACGTCTTTACGCCCACCGGCGAAGTCGTCGCCCTGGCCGCCGGTTCGACGCCGGTCGACTTCGCTTACCGGGTGCACACCATGGTCGGTCATCGCTGCCGTGGCGCCGTGGTCAACGGACAGATCGTGCCCTTGCACACCGCCCTCGAGAACGGTGACCGGGTCGAGATCCTCACAAAAAAGGAGCCGGCGCCCAGCCGCGACTGGCTCAACCCCCACGCGGGCTACCTGCAAAGCTCGACGGCGCGCTCGAAGGTGCGGGCCTGGTTTCGCAAGCAGGGCCGCGACGACGCCATCGTGGTCGGGCGCGAGCTGCTCGAGCGCGAGTGCAAGCGCCTGCGCGTCGACAAGCCCGGCTTGACCGAGGTGCTGGAGCTGCATCCGCAGTACAAAGGCGAAGAGGACCTCCTCGCGGCCATCGGCTTTGGGGACGTGGGCGCGCACACCGTGGCCGGCCAGCTGCTCGAGGCCGAGCGCGCCGCCCAGCCCGAAGAAGAGTTCGAGCTGCCCAAGGGCAAGCGCTCCCCCGCCCCCAAGGCCGCCGCCTCGGCCACCGGCTTGCGCGTCGACGGCGTCAGCGGGGTCATGGGCAGCCCGGCCAACTGCTGCAAGCCGGTGCCGGGCGACGAGGTCGTCGGCTACATCTCGCGCGGGCGCGGCGTCATCGTCCACCGCCGCGACTGCCCCAACATCGTGCACGCCCGCGAACCCGAGCGCCTGACCGAGGTCGACTGGGCACGCGACCATCGGCGCCGCTATCCGGTCAAGCTCGATGTCGTGATCGAAGAGCGCCGCGGCGCCCTGCGCGATGTCATCGGCGTGCTCTCGGACATGGGCTTGAACCTGCACAGCAGCCGCTCGCGTCAACACGAGGACGGCGCGCGCGCGACGATCGAGCTCGCGGTCGAGATCCAGAGCACCGAGGAGTTGCAGCGGGCGATCGCGCGGCTTCAGCGGCTCTCGGTCGTCGTCGACGTGCACCGCGTGGCCGACTGAGCGGAACGAACCGCCGCCCGCTTGCGCCCAGCCACGCGCGGCTGCAAGCTCCCCGCCCGTGGATCCGATCTACCGCAGCGAGATCAACGCCGACGTGCCCCCGGCGCGCGCGGGCGAGTTTTCGCCGCTGCCGATCGGCCCCTTGTCGGTGTGGCCGCCCGTCGTGCTCGCGCCCATGGCCGGCGTGACCAACTACCCCTTTCGGGCGATCTGCCGCCGCTTCGGCGCGGGCTTGTACGTCTCCGAGATGATCACCGCGCGGCCTTTGGTCGAGGGCAACAAGAAGACGCTCAAGCTCGCCGACTTCGGACCCGAAGAGCACCCGCGCAGCTTGCAGTTGTACGCCGTCGATCCCGACTACACGCGGCGCGCCGTGGAGCGCCTGGTCGGCGAGGGCCATGTCGACCACATCGACATGAACTTCGGCTGCCCCGTCAAAAAGGTCACGCGCAAAGGGGGCGGCGCCGCCATCCCCGTCAAGCGCAAGCTCTTCGAGAACATCGTGCGCGCGGCGGTCGAAGCGGCCGGCCCGGTCCCCGTGACGATCAAGTTCCGCATGGGGATCGACGACGAGCTGCTCACCTTTCTCGAGGCGGGACGGATCGGCGAAGACGCCGGCTGTGCCGCCGTCGCCTTGCACGCACGCACGGCCGCGCAGCTCTACGACGGCGAGGCGCGCTGGGCGGCGATCGCCGAGCTCAAGGCCGCCGTCACCCGGATCCCCGTGCTCGGCAACGGCGACATCTGGGAGGCCGAGGACGCGCTTCGCATGATGCGCACGACCGGCTGCGATGGCGTGGTCGTGGGGCGTGGCTGCTTGGGCCGGCCTTGGCTCTTTCGTGACCTGGCCCAGGTCTTCGAAGGCGAGACACCCGACAACCCGCCGCGCCTCGGGGAGATCGGCGAGATCATGTTGGACCACGCCACCCGCTTGGCCGCGTGGTTCGGCGAAATCCCCGCCATGCGCGCCTTTCGCAAGCACGCGACCTGGTACGTGAAGGGCTTTCGCAACTCGGCCGGTCTGCGTCGTACGCTGATGGAGGTCTCGACCCTCGTGCAGCTTCGCGCCGTGATCGAGCGCTTCGACGCCGAAGAGGCCTTTCCGCCCCGCGCGATGCGGGTCCCCCGAGGCAAGAGCGCCGGGACTCAAGTCGTGGCCTTGCCGGCGGGCTACCTCCGCGATCGGGACGATCCGACCCCCCCGGGGCGCGAGGCTGGCGACATGCACTCGGGGGGTTGAGTTCACGCGCCGCCCTCGCTTGCGCCGATGCCGGTGCGCATGCACCCTGGTGCCCTGGTGAGCGACGACCGGCCCCCGACGCGAGGTAAGCGATTCTTGAAACTGGCCGGCATGACCGCATCGGTCGCGGGCAGCTACGCCAAGACGCGCATCAAGACCGCCTTGCTGTCCAAGGACAAGGCCGAGGCCGAGCGCGAGAAGTACAACCGCAACGCGGGGGACCGTATCGCCAAGACCCTCGGCGAGCTCAAAGGCGCCGTGATGAAGGTCGGGCAGATGGCCTCGATCGCGGCCGACGTCCTGCCCAAGGAGCTGGCCGACGCGCTGGGCACCTTGCAAAAAGAGGCGCCGCCGATGGCCTACGAGGTCATCGCCGAGCAGATCGAAAAGGAGTTCGGCGCCGCGCCGGAGACCCTCTTCAAACGCTTCGAGCGCGAGCCCTTCGCCTCGGCCTCGATCGGCCAGGTCCACCGCGCACAGGTGGACGACGGGCGCGAGGTCGTCGTCAAGGTGCAGTACCCCGGGGTCGACGACGCGGTCGACTCGGACCTCGCCCACCTCAAGGTCGCCCTGCGCGCGAGCGGACTGCTCAAGATCAACAAGGCTTCGCTCGACGCGAGCATGACCGAGATCCGCGCGCGCCTGCACGAAGAGCTCGACTACTGCCTGGAGGCCGACAACGTGCGGGCCTTCGCCGAGCTCCACGCCGACGACGAGACGGTCGTCGTGCCCCAAGTCGTGGGTGAGCGCAGCTCCCAGCGGGTCTTGACCCTCGAGTTCGAGCCCGGCGACCACCTCGATGAGCTCGACGCCAAGGGCTACACCCAAGACGAGCGCGACACCTGTGGCCGTGCTCTGTTCACGCTGATGGCCCGCCAGATCTTCGAGTTTGGTGCCATCCACGGAGATCCGAACCCGGGCAACCTCGCCTTTCGACGCGACGGGCGCGTGGTGCTCTACGACTACGGCTGCGTCAAACGTCTTCAGCGTCCGATCGTGCAGGCCTACCGCGACACCATCTTGGCCGGGCTGGCCGAAGAGTACGACCGCGTCGAAGAGGGCCTGCTCGCGCTGGGCGTGCGCAACCCCGACGGGCCCAAGCCCGAGTTCGCCTACTACAAGCAGTGGCGCGACATCTTCGCCGAGCCCTTCTTGCAAAACGAAGTCTTCGACTACAGCAAGGCCAAGCTGCACGACGAGGTCGTGAAGATGGTGCCCGGCGCGATCAAGCGCATGGCCTCCTTCCAAGCCGCGCCCCAGCTGATCTTCGTCGACCGCATGGTCGCGGGCCACTACGGCAACATGTGCAAGCTCGGCGCGCGCGTCCCCGTGCTCTCGATCTTGCGGCCCTTCCTCGATGACTTCTCGGCCGAGGCCCTGCGCCACGCGGCCGAGGTCGAGACGGGAGCGAGCTGAGATGTTGCCACTGCTCTTCATCGGGCTCCCCTTCGTGGAGCTGTGGCTGCTCTTTCAGATCGGAGATCTCATCGGCGGCTGGCCGACCCTGGGCTTGGTGATCCTCTCTGGCCTGCTCGGAGCGACCCTCGCCAAGCGCGAGGGCATGCGCTTGTACGAAGAGATCCAACAAAGCCTCGCGCGCTCCGAGCTGCCCGAACTCGAGCTCGTCTCGGGCTTGCTGCTCTTGGTCGGCGGGGTCTGCTTGGTGACGCCGGGCGTGATCACCGACCTCTTCGGCGTCGCCATGTTGGTCGCGCCGCTGCGACGCGCCTTCGCCGGTGTGCTTCGGCGGCGCTTCTCCTCGCGCATGACGGCGCAGATCCATGTAGGTGCTTTCCCGTCAGCGGACTACGCCGGTGATCCCGCAGGCGGCGAGGTCATCGACGTGGAGGCGCGGCCGAGTGAAGCCGAGCCGTCCAGCGGGCCGAAATCAACGGATCTGGTGAAGACTCCGTCCAATCAGTCTGCGCGGTGACTACGCTGACACCCGGTGATCGCCGACACCTGTTGGCTGCCGCACATGCAAAAGTTGCGGGATCGAGGGTGAATTCAGGGTGATCCGGGCTACCATCCGGCCCGTAGGCAGGTGGTCTGCAATTGCTTCACCTCATCTTCACCCTAACCCTTTCGGCTATCGGGCCGGCCTCGGACACGAGCGTCGAAGACCCGCGCGCCGAAGCCACGCGACTTTATGAGCGTGGGTCCGCGAGCTACGTGACGCACGACTTCGCCGCCGCGATCGCGCACTTTACCGAGGCCTTCTCGCGCGCGAAGGAGATCGACGACGAGGCCGTTCGCGAGCAGGCGCTTCGCCGCCTTCGCTACAACCTCGGTCGCGCGCACGTGGCCGCCTTCGACATCGACGCGAAGCCTGAACACCTTCGCATTGCGCGACGCTTGGTTGACGACTACCGCGGAGCTGCGCGCGAAGCCGGACGCGATCCGGACGAGGACACCGACGTCCTCGAGCTCGAGCGCGAGTTGGCCTTGCGCGAGGCGAAGCTCGAAGATCCCACTGCCGCCGGAGCGAAGGACACCCGCCCCGAAGGTCCCGCGGCGCCGAGTGGCACCGATCCTTCGGACAGGGGCAGCCAAGTCGACCGAGGTCGCGGCCTGCGGATCGGCGGATGGACGGCCGTCGGCGCGGGCATGGCCGGCCTCGGGGTCGGCGTGGCGGGACTCGTACTCGGTCAGCGTAGCGAGCAGGACTTCGTCGATGCCGGCGATCCTCAAGCCCGCGTCGATGCCGACAACGCCGGACTCACACGCAACCGCATGGCCATCGGCGGACTCGCGGCCGGCGGCGCGCTCACGCTCACCGGCGCCATCCTCGTCGGTGTCGGCTACGCCCGTCGCGGCGGACCGAGTGATCGCTCCGCCCGCTTGCGCGTCGCACCGAGCTTCTCGCTCGAGGGCGCCGGCGTAAGCGGGGAGCTGAACTTTTGATGGACCGTCGGCGCACGCTCGCGCTCGCCTTGCTCTTGGGCGGCGTCGCGGCTTGCTACTCGCGGCCGCCGACGCTCGGCACGGCCTGCCAAAGCGCCATGATGTGTGACCCCGGTGAGGTCTGCGTCGATGGGCGCTGCGAGTTCCCCTCGGACGAGGAAGGACCGACCGAAGGCTCGGAGACCTCGAGCGGCGAATCGGAGGGCGAGAGCTCGACGACGGACACGGATACCAGCGAGACCGAGACCAGCGCCACCGACGACGAGGGGGGCGAGGGCGATGGTGACGGCGACGGCGATGGCGATGGCGACGGCGATGGCGACGGCGACGGCGACGGCGACGGTGATGGCGACGGCGACGGCGGTCCGATGTGCGGCAACAGTGTCCGTGACAGCGGCGAGATCTGCGACGGCAACGACTTCGGCCCCATGACCTGCGCCGACCAAGGCTTCGGCGGCGGCATGCTGAAGTGCAATGGCAGCTGCGAGCTCGACGTGACCGACTGCTGCAACTCCCTGGGCCAGGAGTGCGGCTTGCTCGGGCTCGGAGAGTGCTGCAGCGGGCTCACCTGCGGGACGCTCTCTGGCAAATGCCAGTGAGCGAGGGCCCCGCGAGCGAACAGCCTCAGGCCAAGGCGGCCTTGATGCGGACTTCGACCTCGTCCGGCGCGCCCACGCCGTCGACGCGGGCCAGCAGTCCGGCCGCCTCGTAAAAGGGCACGATCGGCGCCGTCTCCGAGTGGTACTTGGCCAGCCGCTTTTGGCAGGCCTCGGCCGTGTCGTCCTTACGCTGCACGACGCGCTCGGCGATCTCGGGCGGCGGCGGGCGGTGGTCGAGGTGATAGATCTCGCCGGTCTCCGGATCCGAGCGGCGCTTGACGATGCGGTCTTCGATCAGGGCATCGTCGACCTCGATCAAGACCACCGCGTCGAGGGCGACTCCGGCCTCGTCGAGCGCGGTCGCCAGCGCCTCGGCTTGCGGCCGCGTGCGCGGGAAGCCGTCGAGCATGAAGCCCTTTTCACAGTCGGGCTGGGCGATCCGCTCGATCACCATGCCGATGACGACCTCGTCGGGAACCAACTGTCCCTTCGACATGAAGCCGTCGGCCTGCTTGCCGAGTTCGGTCCCGGCCTTGACGGCCGCGCGCAGCATGTCGCCGGTGGAGATGTGGGGGATCTCGTAGGTCTTGACCAAACGAGCTGCCTGGGTGCCTTTGCCCGCTCCCGGCGGGCCGACGAGGATCATGCGCATGAGGGGCTCCGGGCCGGGACCTTGGCACGTCGAGCCGCCACGGGCAAGCCGCGCGCCATGGGCCGTAGCCCCCCGAATTCGCGCTTTTCAGCCCGACTCGACCTGGGCCGTGAGGTGCGATTCGAGACGCAGCAAGGTGGCGTGAAGTCGCTGCATGCGCGTCTCGCCGAGCAGCTCGCCGAGCTCGCCTTCGAGCTCGCGCAAGACGGCGAGGCCCTGCACGAATACCGGCACGCCCTTCTCGACGCGAAAGCAGATCAGCTTCGCGCGCCCGTCTTCGGGATCGGGCACGCGCTCGAGCACCCGCATCGCCTCGAGCTCGTCGACGAGCTGGGCGGTGGCCTGTTTGGAGATCCCCACCCTTCGCGCGAGCTCGGTCAAGCGGGTGCCCTCGTAGTCGATGTGGGGAAACAAGCGGGTGTGGGCCGGCCGCAGGTCGGCCATGCGGGGATCTCGACGTACTCGAGCGGTAGCCAGCTCGTCGAGGATGCGTGCGCACTTGAACAACAGTTGCAAGGTCGAGGCTCGCTTCTCCCGCTCGGCGCCCTCGATGCTCTCGGCTGGGACCCGTTTCGGCACTTGGTCAAGTATACTTGACTTTATTGGTCAAGTGTACTTGACTATTGCACGAAGCGAAGCGAAGCCAAGGAGAGCCGCCATGAACACACTCGAGCCGATCACCACCGACATCTGGGGCCGCGTACACCGGGTGAACGCCCCGGGCGGCCTCAAGTTCGACAGCCGCATGGTCGTCGTCCGGCTGCCGCAGCGAGAGCTCCTCTTGTACTCCCCGATCCCGATCGACGACGCACTCGGCGACGAACTCGAGGCCCTGGGCGAAGTCACCCACATCGTCGCGCCCAACGGCTTTCACCACCTCTTCGCGAGCGCGGCGAAGGCTCGTTGGCCCCAGGCCACCTTGTGGGCGTCACCGGGGGTCCGCGAAAAGGGGCTCGCCCTCGTGCCCGACCGCTGGTTGGGTGAGGGCGAACTGCCCGCCCCCGACACCCTCGAGTGGGTCGGGATCGGCGGCGCCCCCAAGCTGCAGGAGTGGGACTTCTTGCACCGACCGAGCGAGACTCTCGTCGTTTGTGATCTCGTCTTTCACATCCAAGAGGTCCCGAACTTGATGACGCGCTTCGCCTTGTGGATGGCGGGCGCCGGCGGCGGTCGGCTGGCCCAGTCGAGACTTCTGCGCACTCTCACGCGCGACCGCGAGGCCTTGGCCCGAAGCGCCGAGGCCATCTTGGCGCTGCCCTCCTCGCGGCTGGTGCCGGGGCACGGCGCGATCATCGAAGACGCGCAGCTCCCGGATCGCTTGCGCGAGGTCTTGTGGTGGATGCGCGGCGCTACAAAGCCGGCTCGCTCCGCGACCTAGGCGCGAGCACCGGCTCTTCGTCGGCGTCGTTGCGATCCGAGCGGCCAGGATAGAGGCCGGCGTCGATCTTCGGCATGACTTCGATCCAATGGCGCCCCGCCTCGACGCCGGCGCGGAACATGGACAGCAAGTTGTCGCGCTCGAAGTAGAGGTAACTGCCCGCGTTGAAGAGCTCCGAGGCCTCGGGGCGGATGGCTGTGAAGAGCTCGACGCGACGCAGGCGCTTTTCTTTCATGCGCTGCGCGAGCTCGTTGCGCTCGAGCATCAGCTTGCGGTCGGCGTTGTAGGCGTTCTCCAACAGCACGTCGATGACGCGCTCGATGCACTGGCCGACACTGTCCATGGGCGCCGCCTCGCCGCTCGGCGCGGCCGTGACGAGCAAGGGGACGATGCGTCGCGCCCCCAAGGCGATGGCCGGGGCCATGGGTGAGTTCACGAGCAGACCGCCATCCCACAGGGTCATACCGTCGACGCTCACCGGCTCGAAGAGCAGCGGGATCGAAGCCGACGCCAAGACCATGTCCACGGGGATCTCGTCGAGCTGCCGGTAGAGCTTGGAGCTCGTGCGCGTCTGGGGCTTGTGGTTCACGACCCGCACGACGCGGCCGGTCCGCGCGTCGACGCAGTTGATGGCGAGGCGGATCTCGCTGCGAACCGCGTCCCCGCCGACGGCGTCGCGCAGTCGCTCGCGAAAGATCTTGGTCGAGAACAGGTGCGTCGACTGGATGCCGTCGAGCAGGCGGGAGACCGCATCGAAGCGTGCGGTCAGCAAGAACTCCATCAAGCTCGCTTGCACACCCGAAGGTGCGAACCAACGGTGGCGCGCCAAGGTGCGCCAGGCTTTGGGGATCTCGCGGCGACGCTGACGAAGTCCGCGCAGCGGCTCTTGCACCGTCAAGCGGGTGAGTACGCGACGCAAGGAGGTGAAGAAGGCCTCGTTGGCGCGCACGGGGGGGTCGCGCGCGAGCTCGAGCCAAAACTCGAGGATCTCGTCGGGGCTGCGCCCGGCCGCGATCAGCACGGCATTGATCGCGCCGGCCGAGGTCCCGGACATGACCTCGGGGAGGGCCGCCATCCCGCGCGGGTGCGTCATCAGGGCCTTCCACACGCCCGCTTGAAAGGCCCCGCGCGCTCCGCCGCCGGACAGGACCAAACCCAGGGGTCGTTCGGCGCTGGGCCTCAGCAGCGGGTGCCCTTCGCGGGCTTGGGCCGGCTGGTAACCCGCCCGGCGTTGGGGGCGGGCCACGGGGCGCACAGCATCCATCTCACCCCTTTTAGCGGGGAAGGACGCGGGGGCCAAAAGAAGGGACATGGACACGCCGCGCTTTGCGCGAGCACGCGCAAGCTGGATCAAGCCCGCGCGGGATCGGGCCGCGCGGGATCGGGCAAGGAGATGCCGCGACAGATCCGAGCGCGCCAGGGCGTGGCCTCGAGATCCAGCCCGCCTTTTCGGGCGAGGGCATCGACGAAATCCTGCGGGCGCGGCAGCTGGGTCCACACCGAGGGCAAAAAGAAGGCCCGATGCCCCGCCGCGTCTGCGAGCTCCAGACCCTGCGCGCCCGGCTGCAAAGCCGCGGCGATCTCCGTCGGTCGCTCGACCCGCGCCCCGCTCGCGTCGCACAGCGCTTCGAACTCGCCGAGCAAGGTGATCTCTAGCTCCAAGCGGTCGACCTCCTCCGGGTCGGGGTTCGGCGTCCGTCGATCGTGGGCCCCCGCTTGCACCGCGAAGTGCTCGACCGCCTCGGCCAGGGGCAGCTGCGCGACGAGCGTGCCGATGCAGCCGACCAGCGCCTCACCGCGATGCCAAGACACGAAGAGGGGCCACGCGCGCGCGAGGGCCTCGACACTGCGCGGGTCCGTGGGCGCCGTGGCGGGCGGCGGGGCCTCGTGGCGAAGGGCCGCCCGCAGGCATTCGCGCGCGCGCGCGTGCAACCACCTTCGGGCGTCGTCGTCCGGCCATACCTCCCCCTCGCCTTCGTGCATCGTGTCGCGATCAGCCTCGCAAAAGCCCGTCGAGAACGCGACCCTTCTCGTCGACCGTCGTCACCGGCCGGCCGCGCGGGGTCATGTGCATCTCGCCGGCGACGAGGCCCAAGCCGGCGGCCAAGGTCGCGTAGAGGTCCGCGACCTGCACCGGCGCATCGGCCACGCGCGCGCCCTGAGCGTCGGTCGCCCCCCACACTTGCCCGCCGCGGACGACGCCGCCACCGAGCACGACGCTGCTCGCGTGCGGCCAGTGGTCTCGCCCACCGCGCGCGTTGATCTTCGGCGTGCGGCCAAAGTCTCCCATCCACACCACCAGGGTCTCCTTCCACTTGCCGTTCGCCTGCAGGTCGTCGATGAGGGCGGACCAGGCCTGATCGAGCTCGCCACACAAGCGCTCGACCCGCGCGAAGTTGTCCTCGTGGGTGTCCCAGTTGCGCAAGGAGACCTCGACGAAAGGGACGCCCCGCTCGATCAAGCGGCGGGCCATCAAGCAGCCGGCGCCGAAGTCCTGCTCGCCGTAGCGCTTGCGCGTCTTGGCCGACTCCTTCGAGAGATCGAAAGCCTCGACCTCGCGCGCGTGACTCAAGGCGATGGCCGCTTCGGTCACCGCCCGGCTGCCGTCGACCTGCACGCCGGCGTGACGCGCCGCGAAGTCACCTTCGAGGGCCGCCAACATCGCTTCGCGTCGCGACTCGCGGGCGGGCAGCGCGTCCTCGCGTCCCAAGTTGCGCACGGGCTGGGTCGGCCGCGGCACGGTAAAAGGGTCGAAGGCCGGCCCCAAAAAGCCGCCGCCTTGCCCGGGACCCGCCACCGCCACCTGGCGCGGCAGGGGCCCTGCCCCCAAGGCGCGCCCGGTCCACGCGCCCAAGCCGGGATGCTCGACCCCGCCTTGGCGCACGAAGCCGGTGTGCATGAGGTAGCGGGCACGCGCGTGGTTGCCCTCTTTGGCCGTGAGCGATCGGATGAGCGCAAGTCGATCCATGCGCGCCGCGATCTTGGGCAGGTGCTCACAGATCTGGATCCCCGGAACCTTGGTCCCGATGGCGGCGAAGCTCCCCCCGCTCGGCGTCCCGGGCTTGGGGTCGAAGGTGTCGATGTGACTCGCCCCGCCGTGCATGTACAAGACGATGCAGTGCTTGGCCCGACCCGAGGGCGGGGCGCCCGAGGCCCGGCGCGCGCCGAGACCCAGGGCCAAGCTCGAGCCCAGGCCGGCCAGCCCCGTCGCCATGAAGTGGCGACGTCCGTGATCGAGAGGGTGTCCTTTGCGTCTTTTTTCTCGGCTCATGGCGTGGCCCTCAGTGGTTGGTGGTGAACTCCGTGGAGTTGAGCATGGCGAAGGCGAGGTCTTCCCAGGCCTCGACCTCCGTCTGGCCGATGGCGCCCTCGAACCAGGCCGCGCTGCGGCTGCGCTCGGCCGCGCTCGGCCAGCGCCCGTAGACCCGCAGATAAAGGGCGTCGAGTCGGCCCTCGAAGTCGGGGGCCTCGAGCACCTGGTCGACCAGCGAACCCGGCCGGCGCTGCACCCCCTCGCGGGTGAGCGCGCCGTTCCACAACAAGAGCGCTTGGGGCACGTTGCCCGAGAAGCTGTCTTGTCGCCGCCCCTCGTCGTCCGAGAAGACGAACTCGAACTCCTTTTGGGCGGCCCGCTGGTTGGCGCGAACGCGGCGCTTGAAGTCCCGGCCGCGGACCTCCTCGAGCACCGTGGCGATCATCAAGTTGCGAAAGATCTGCTCCGCACGCAGCGGGCGGACGGCCGCGCGGGCAAAGGCCGCCTCGGCCGCTTCGCGGATCTGCGGATCCGCCGAGCCACCGGCCCCGCGACGGTAGGCCGTCGAGCGCACCAAGCTCCCGACCAGCCAGCGCAGATCGTAGTCGTGCGCGATGAACTCCTCAGACAAGTAGTCGAGCAGCTCCGGGGTCGGCCGCGGCTCGCGGGCGAAGACCGTATCCCCCAGCTCGTCCCAGGGCTCGACGGGCGCGCGCCCGAACAGTTGTGTCCACACGAAGCCCACGGCGGCGCGGGCAAAGAGCTCGTGCTCCACCATCTGCGTCGCGAAGGCTCGGCGGCGTGAGCCCTCCTCGCTTTGCAAGTTGGGCGCCGCACCAAAGAGACGGGGCGCGACGCTGCGCATTTTGCCCTCGGGCGCCTCGGGATCTCGGGGCACCCGAAACTCCCCGCGCGGACGCTCGTGCAGCTCGAAGTCGCCTTTGCGTCGCTTCTTTTTCGCCTTGTCGTCCGACATGGCGTCCGACATGGCGTCTGTCATCGCGTCCGACATCACGTCGGGGTCGAGCTTGCCGCGCCGCACTTTGGCGCGCGCGAAGTAGGCGGCCATCTCTCGAAAGTCCTCCTGTGTCAGGCGGTTGTAGGGATGGTCGTGGCACTGGGCGCACTCGATCTGCACGCCCAAGAAGGTGCGACTCACCGCCCCCGTCAACAGCTCGGGTCCCGACTGGCGCAGATGCGAGGCGATGTAGACCCCCTCGGGCCGCTCGAGCAAGGCGCCTTCGGCCGCGACCATCGCTACCGCGAGCTCGTCCCACCCGCGGCCGTCGGAGATCCCGCTTTCGAGCCAGGTCTCGAAGGCATCGACCGTGGCCGGGGGCAGACGGTCGGCCCCCACGAGCGCGCCCGCGTAGAGCTCGGCCCAGTAGGCCGCGAAGGCTTCGTCGGCGACCATCCTCTCGACCCAGCGCTCGCGCTTTTCGGGGTCTGGATCCTCGACGAAGCGCTGTACTTCTTCGGGCCGGGGAATGCGTCCCCACAGATCCAGGCTCGCCCGTCGCAAGAAGGTCGCGTCGTCGACCGGTGGGCCGACCTCGACCCCGGCCTTCGCCCACGCCGCTTCGAAGCGGGCATCGAGATCCGGCGCGGACTCGACGGACGGAGCTTCGGGCGCGTTGGCCTCGGGTGCGCTGCTGCCCTCCGCGTCCTCCCCGCGTCGACATGCGAGCAGAAGGGCGAACAGTGCAAAGCGGGTGCGTCGCTCGGCCATGCGTGCCATGCGTGCATGGTGACACGGAGCGGGGGGCGCTCGCGGCCCTTCACCCGAGCTTTACGGCGAGCTGCGCCTTTGCCGGTGGGAAGCTGGCGAGCGCGGTGGATCACGCGGATACTGGAGCGGTCGCCTCGCCGCATGTCTTTTGCCGACTTTTTCGCCCGCGCCCGGACCGAGGCCGCCCGCTACGGGCCGGATCCCTGGATCTTCGTGCGCGAGCTGCTGCAAAACGCGCGCGACGCCGGGGCCACTCGCGTGGATCTCGACATCGAGCTCGGCCCCGACTTCACCCGCCTGCGCTGCGCCGACGACGGCGAGGGCATGAGCTTCGAGCACGCCCGGGCCTACCTCTTTTCTCTCTATGCCTCGAGCAAGGAGAGCGACGCCGGCTCCGTCGGGAAGTTCGGCGTCGGCTTTTGGTCCGTGCTTCGCTTCGAACCGGCGCGGATCTGGATCCGCTCGCGCGCGCGCGGGCACGAGGCCTGGGAGATCGAACTGGCCGCCGACGCCGCGCACGCCCAAAAGCGCAAGCCGGCCTTGGCCCGTGGCACCGAGGTCATCTTGGAGCGAGCCTCGCGCGACATCGAAGCGCAGCGGCGGCTGCTCGACGCCGTCCGACAAAACGCTCGCTTCTTGCGACAGCGCGACGCGGACAAACCCCTCGCGGTCCATGTCGGTGGCATCGCCCAAAACGCCGACTTCGATCTACCGCCGCCGGTCGCTCACTTTCGCAGCCGAGAAGGACGCGGCGTGGTCGCCCTCGGCGCGAGCCCCCGCGTCGAGCTCTTCTCCAAGGGTTTGCGCGTGCGCGCGGCGAGCTGCCTCGAAGATCTGCTCAGCGACGAGCGGGCCAGCTCCAACGTGCGGGTTCGCTTCCCCTCGGTCGACGGCATCATGGCGCCGCAAGTGCTGCTCGAGTCCGACGGGATCGAGCCCTTGTTGTCGCGCTCGGATGCGCGTGACGATGCACAGCTGCGGCGACTGGTGACCCGCGCGCAGTCGCAGCTGCGCCGCCTCGTTCGACGTCAGCTCGACAGCCTCAGTCCGCCGGGGATCTTCGAGCGGATCCGTGAGCTCTTTCGCGGTTTTTCGGAGGCCCCCTTGTGGGCGCAGGTGAGCGGCGCGGCCGTCTTCGGGGCCCTCATCGCGGTGGTCTTGGCGCCCTTGTTGTGGCCGATGCTGCGGCCGCCCGAGCTCGACCCGGTGGTGCAGCTGCGTCCGGCCCCGGCGGGGGTCGCCGCGTACCGCGATCTCTCGCGCGACTACCACGGGCCCGCCGTCAGCGAACTGGATCCCTCGCGCGCCATGCGTTTGGACCTGCGCTACGCACCGACCGAGGACAC
>JAUIJR010000502.1 GCA_030431075.1 Polyangia bacterium
GCGTCAAGATCGCCGTCGGTCGAGCGCGCCCCGAGTACGAAGATTGCGCCGCGCGAGCCCGTGCCGCCGAAGTTCCGCTCGAGCGCGTGTTCGCGGCGGCACGGCGTGCCGCTTCGGCCCTCGAAGGAGTCGACGATGGCCGCGATTGATCTTCGCCGTGAACTCGCAGATCCCCGCTGGGCGCGGCTCGAGGGGGTGCTGCGCGAGTACGGCCCGACCTTGACCGCCTACTCCGGTGGGGTCGACTCGACCCTGGTCGCCGTTGCCGCCGCTCGCGTGCACGGCGAGGCCGCGATGGCCGTAACCGGTGTCTCGGCCTCGCTCGCCGGGCGCGAGCGCAGCGATGCGGCCCGCGTGGCCGAGCGTCTCGGCTTGCGCCACCGCGAGGTCGAGACCCACGAGATGCAGCGCGAGGGCTACCGCGCCAACGCGGGCGACCGCTGTTACCACTGCAAGTCGGATCTCTTCGAGCGTCTCGACGCCCTGCGCACGGAGCTCGGATTTGCCGTCGTCGCCTCGGGCGAGAACCTCGACGACATGGGCGATCATCGGCCCGGCTTGCGCGCCGCGCGGGAGCTCTCCGTGCGCACGCCCTTGGTCGACGCGGGCCTCGACAAGGCGGCCGTGCGCGCGATGGCCGATCAGCTCGGCCTGCCCAACGCCCAAAAACCCGCGGCCCCTTGTCTCGCGAGTCGGGTCCCGCACGGGCGGCGCGTCAGCCCCGAAGTGCTGGCCCAGATCGAGCGGGCCGAGGCGGCCGTACGCGCGCTCGGCTTCGAGATCTTTCGCGTCCGCCACCACGGCGAGGTCGCGCGCCTCGAGATTCCGCGGGCCCACATGGCGCGGGCCTTGGAGTTGCGCGAGCGCCTCGACGCCGAGCTGCGCGCTGCGGGCTATGCCTTCGTGGCCTTGGACTTGCGGGGCTTTCGCTCCGGTTCGCTCAATGTTCTGCTCGACGAAGGGGGGCGCGCATGAGCCAGCTGGACCTCGAGGCGCTGCTCGATGCCTTCGCCGGGGGAGAACTCTCGCGCGACGAAGCGCTGGCACGACTTCGCAGCCGGGGCGTCGAGGATCTGGGCTTCGCACGCATCGACAAAGACCGCGCCCGTCGCCGCGGCTTCCCCGAGGTCATCTTTGGCCTGGGCAAGAGCGACGCCCAAGTCGTCGAGATCTTCACGCACCTCGCCGCCGAGAACCCCAATGTCTTGTGCACCCGCGCCAGCGCGGCGGCGGCCGAGACCCTGGGCCGCGAGTTCTCGGAGCTTCGTTTCGACGCGCTGTCCGGGACGCTGAGCTTGCACCGCGACACGCGCGTGCGCGGCGAAGGTTCGATCGCCGTGGTCTCGGCGGGCACCTCCGACCAAAAGGCGGCACGTGAGGCCGAGATCTGCGCCGAGGTCATGGGCAACGAGGTGCACAGCTACCGAGACGTGGGGGTGGCCGGACTGCACCGCATCTTGGCCTGCATCGACGAGATCCGTAGCGCGCGCGTCATCATCTGCGTGGCCGGACTCGAGGCGGCCTTGCCCTCGGTGGTCGCCGGCCTCGTCGAGCGCCCGGTGATCGCAGTGCCCACCTCGGTCGGCTACGGGGCGAGCTTTGGCGGCGTTGCGGCGCTGCTCGGTTGTCTCAACGCTTGCTCGGCCGGCGTCACGACCGTCAACATCGACAATGGATTCGGAGCGGCCTACGCGGCCAGCTTGATGATTCGGCGACCCTCATGATCCACACGCTCACCACCGGACTTCTCTTCGGCGCCCTGCACGTCTTGTCGGGCCCGGACCATCTCGCGGCCGTTGCCCCCTTGAGCTTGCGAGCTCGCGGTGCATGGCGAGTCGGCTTGGCCTGGGGCTTGGGGCACGCGCTCATGGTCTGTGCGCTGGGCGTGGTGGTCTTGCTCGCGGGGCGCAGCTTGCCGCTCGAAGCGTGGGGAGTGCACAGCGAGCGGGTCGTCGGTGCCTCGGTCGTGCTCGTCGGCATCTGGTCGCTGTGGCGCGCGCGCCATCCCTCGCCCATCGAAGCGGAGACCCACCGGCACTACCGCGTGCCGCCGGGAGCCCACGCCGCCTTTTGGATCGGCAGCCTGCATGGCCTCGCCGGCGGGACCCACCTCGTGGGCTTGTTGCCGGGTGTCGCGGTCGACCACCCCTGGGGTTACCTCGCGGCCTTCGTGGTCGCCTCGGTGGTGACGATGAGTGTCGTGACCGGCGTGGCCGGGCCTTGGTTGGCGCGTGAGCCACGACGCGCCTGGGCCGCGAAGCTCAGCGCCTGGGCGGCGATCGCCATCGGCCTCGCCTGGATCTTCACGGCCTGAGCTTTTGTTCTAAGCCCGGAAAAAAGGCGTGCCCTCGACCTCGCGCTCGAGCGCGGCGAAGGTGCCCTCGACGATCGCGCCGAGCTCTTTGGCGTCTTCGCGGGTCTGCTTTCGCGCCGGCCAGACGTGGATCACGCGGGCGAGGGCCACGTGCATGATCAGCAAGGCGGCGTAGGCGGCCACCTTCGCCGGCAAGGCCATCGAGGAGATGGCGATCAGCGGCAAGAAGGGCACCGACATGGCCATGGCCATGACCAGCCAAAGTCGCTGCGCGGTGGATGGGGGCAAGGGGCGGGGATCGACGCGCAGCTCGATGGCGAGGTCGGTCGCACCCTCGTACTCGTGGACCGTCGCTTCGACCAAGGCGTGGCTGACGGGTCGCAGCCCGGCGGGGCTCTCGAGGTCTTGGCGACGCAAGATGAAGCCGCGCGGATGAGGCTCGAGCACGACGGCTTCACGATGGTCCGAGCCGGCCAACGCTGGGTCGAAGAGCTCGACGCCCTCCGCCGACGCGAGCTCTTCGATGGCCGCTTGGGCGCTCATCTCGAGGCGGTAGCGGCGCCGGGACAAGGTGCCCTCGCGGGGGTCGCGGCGGACCGGGCCGACCAGGGAGGCGCTCACCCCCCAAGCCTGGCAGTCCCGACGCGAGGGGACAAGGCGACGCGGCGTCCGAAGCTCTGGGCCGCGTCGCGCGGCCCGATCAGATGCGGAGGCGGCCGGTGAGATCGGACTCGAGGGCCAGCAATCGCCCCTGCTCCGCGTTCTCGTCCAGGCAGCCCCAGGCCGCTTCGGCGGGCGAGCCCCCTTGCTCGAGCGCCCGGGCGATCCGCTGCATCTGGCGGGCTTCGAGGCGTGCGACCCGACGCCCCTGGCCATCGCGCAAGGTGGCGCGCTCGCGGCCCTCGGCGTTGAGCAGCACCCGCCCATCGCGGTCGAGCAAGCGGAAGTGTTCGTCGCTCACGCGCTCGATGTAGAGCTCGGCGAGGACATCGCCGTCCGCATTCTCGTGAGTCAGGCGCGCGACCTTGGGATCCGCGGTGCGCTCGGTGACGACACGCCCACCGTCGGGCGTGGGCTTGGCCGCGAAGGGAACATCACCGGTCCAAAACTCGATCGAGTTGATGACCCACAAGTCGACCAGACCCCACACGATCGGATAGACCGGGATGATCATCAGCAAGACGAAGACCAGCCAGTTCACCCACTTGTTGCCGATGCTCATGTTCCAGTCGAGCAGACGGTTGGTGAGGGCGAAGCTGCCGATGCAGCCGCTCGCGCCCACGGCGGCGGCGGCCGGCAAGGCGGCGAGGAGCCCTCGGCGCGTCAGGCCGGCGCGACGGGGTTCGGAGGGGATGTCGATGTCGTGTCGTCGTTTCATGGCGTCTCTCGCCGGGGCGTGAGCTCGGCGTGGTCCAAATCCTCGCGCCTCGACTCGATCTGGCCAAGCGCCGAAGCGGGTCCTTTTGCC
>JAUIJR010000503.1 GCA_030431075.1 Polyangia bacterium
ACGCGATCGTCAAGGAGGACACCGTCGTCACCGTCCTGCCCAAGGGTCACGGCGAGGAGATCCTGCAGCGCGGCCTCGCCCTCGAGCAGCGCGTGCGCTCGGGCGAAGTGCAAGTGCCCGACCGCGAGGAGCGCTGGGAGATGCGACGCCGTTGGCGACGCGAGGCGACGACGCCGACGATCGAGCACGCGAGCAAGGCCCGTGTCCTGACCGGCCCCAGCGCCAACGAGATTCAGACCGCGCGCGCCGAGCGTCCCAAGGTCGTGCGCCTGCGCCCCCAAGACCCGATCGGCGCCGCCTTGTTCGACGCCCTCGAGCGTGGGGAGCGTCGCGCGGTGGTCGAGGCCCTGCGCGAGACCCTCGTCGAGGCTGGTCCCGACGCCAAGCTGCTGCCCTTGTGGAACGAGCTGGCGCAGACGGACTTGCCGGCCAAGATGACCGTGGGCGACTTGGTCCAAGCCTGCCTCGGCGCGGCCGAGTAGCTCAGTCCTTCGTCTTTTCGACGCGCACCCGCGGGCGACCGTCGTCCTCGATCGAGATCGAGACGCCGGCGATCTCGACGGGCGTGGGATCCGTGACCGGATCGGGCCCCTCGGAGACCCAGGTGCGCAAGCTGAGCACCATCGAGTCGCCCGGCACGAGCACCGGCCAGTCCGTCTCGCCTTGGCTCGGGTAGCGACGCGAGAGGGTCAAGCGCGCCCCCGGCCGCACGCGACCAAAGCGCTGCACCTTGCCGCCTTCGGCCATGGGCTGCATGCCGTTCATGTTGCCCATGCGTACGCCCGAGACGGCGAGCCCGCGCGCGTAGCCGTAGACGACGCGCGTCGATTGGTCGGCGGCCTCGACCTCGACTTCGACTTGAAGCCCCCACCCACCGTCGAGCTTGATCGGCTTGGGCAGCACCTGAAAGACGAGGCCCGACTTGAGCACGCGATTGGGATCGTCGGCGGCCACCACCACCCGCTCGGTCGGCGCGGGCGCGCTGCGATCCGGTCGCGTCGTCGCGCTCTGACTCGGCGCCGTGGGGCTGGGCGTCGCACGCGGCCCGGGACTCGAGCTCGCGCTCGGTGTCGAGGCGGTCGTCACCGTACAGGCCGCCAACACCAAGCTCGACAAGACGGCGCGCGCACTGCGAAGTTTCACGCGCGGAGCATAGCCAACCGCGGCCCCCAGCGGGCGAAGAAGCTCGGGTTTGCGCAGCTCGCCCCCGCACGCCAGCATGGAGGCATGGACGCCCGTAGTCTGCGCTGGAGCCACGCCGAAGGCGGGCGCCAACGCTGCGGCGTGTGTCCGCGTGGGTGCACCTTGTCCCCGGGGCAGCGCGGCTTTTGCTTCGTGCGCCGCGGGACCCCCGAGGGCGTCGAGCTCACGAGCTACGGACGCTCGACCGGCTTTTGCGTCGATCCCATCGAAAAAAAGCCCCTCTCGCACTTCTTCCCGGGGACGGCCGTGCTCAGCTTTGGCACGGCCGGCTGCAACTTGGGCTGCAAGTTTTGCCAAAACTGGTCCATCTCGACCTCACGCGAGGTCGAGTCGCTGAGCCAAGCGGCCAGTCCCATGGCGATCGCCGACGCGGCCGCGTCCTTGGGCTGTCGCAGCGTCGCCTTTACCTACAACGATCCCGTCGTGTGGGCGGAGTACGCGATCGACACGGCGAAGGCCGTGCGCGCGCGCGGCATGCAATCGGTGGCCGTCACCGCCGCGTACATCGAGCCCGAGCTTCGCGCTCCCTTCTTCGATGCGATGGACGCGGTCAACGTCGACCTCAAGGCCTTCGACCCCGACTTTTATCGACGCCTGTGCTTCGCGGACATCCGCCCCGTCCTCGATACCCTCGCTTGGCTCAGCCGACGCGGCCGTACCTGGGTCGAGATCACGACCTTGGTCATTCCGGGGCACAACGACGACGACGCCCAATTGCGCGCGCTCTCGACGTGGATCTTCGAGACCTTCGGTCCCGACTTGCCGCTGCACTTTTCGGCCTTTCACCCCGACTTTCGCATGCGGGACACGGCGCGAACGCCCCTGTCCACCTTGCAGCGGGCTCGCGCCATCGCCCACGCCTGCGGCCTTCGCTACGTCTACAGCGGCAACGTGCACGACCCCGAAAGCGAGACCACCCGCTGCCCCGGCTGTCGCGCGGCCCTCATCGTGCGGGATCGCTACCGCATCGAGTCATGGGCACTGAGCGAAGGCCGATGTCCGCACTGCGCGACGCAGATCGCCGGTCGATTCGAGGCGCGCCCCGGCGACTGGGGTCGACGACGGCTGCCCGTCCAGATCTGAGCGCGAAGCTCAGCGACGCCGTCGCAGATGGGCCTGGCGAAGGGCCTTGGGTCCCAGCTCCTCGAGGGTCCGGCGCAGCGCGCCGAGTCGCAGGGGCTTGGTGATGAAGCCGTCCATGCCCGCAGCCAGACACTCGTCGTGCATGTCGGTAAAGGCCGAGGCCGTCAACGCCACGATGACGGGACGCAAGTCGCGGTGCTGCCGAACGATGGCGCGTGCCGCCTGCACGCCGTCCATCTCGGGCATCTGAATGTCCATCAGCACCAGGTCGAACTCGCCTTCGTCGATGGCCTCGACCGCCTCGCGCCCGTTGGTCACCGCGTGCGGCTCGTAGCCCATCTGCTCGAGCACACGACAGGCCACCATGCGATTGACCGGGTTGTCCTCGGCCACGAGGATCTGCAGGGGCACGCGCTTGGCCAAGTCGGGATCCCCGCTCTCCCACTCGCTCGCCACCTCTTCTCCGTCGGGCCTTTGTGCCCCGATCTCCACCGTCACCTGGAACATGAAGCTGGTGCCCTTGCCCACGCGGCTGGTCACGCGGATGTCCCCGCCCATCAGGCGGATGAGCCGGCGCGTGATGGCCAGGCCCAAGCCCGTGCCGCCAAAGCGCCGCGTGGTGCTGGCGTCGGCCTGCGAAAAGTCGTCGAAGATGCGGGCGAGTCGCTCCGGGGGGATGCCGATGCCCGTGTCGTTGACGGCGAAACGCAGGACCAGGCGCTCGTCGGCGTTCTTGTGCCCCGAGACGCGGACTTCGACGCGTCCGCCGTCTCCGGTGAACTTGACGGCGTTGCTGAGCAAGTTGCTGAGCACCTGCCGCAAGCGCACGTCGTCGCCGACCAGCTGACGCGGCACGTCGTCGTCGACGAGGGCCTCGAGCGCGAGGCCTTTCTCGCGCGCCGAGGGGGTTACGATGTCGAGCGACTGTTCGAGCAACTTGCCGAGCTCGAAAGAACGCCGCTCGATCTCCATGCGCCCGGCCTCGATCTTCGAAAAATCGAGCACGTCGGACACCAGACTCAACAAGGCCTCTCCGCTGTTGCGGATGGCGCCCACGATCTCGCGGTCTTCGTCGGGCAGCTCGCGGGCGAGCAGCACGCCCGTCAGGCCGATCACCGCGTTGAGCGGCGTTCGGATCTCATGCGACATGTTGGCCAAGAAGGCCGACTTGAAGTCGGCGGCCTTCTCGGCCTTGGCGCGTGCCGCATGCATTTCGTCTCGAAGGGAGAGCTGCGTCAAGGCGGCCCCGAGCAAAGAGGACAGCTCACGGGCCAAGCCGATGTGCGCGTCGGTAAAAAAACCAGGGCCGTCGTGGCCCATGCAAAGACAAGCGATCAGCCGGCCATCGCTTTGCACGGGCGTGATCACGCGGCTACGCAAGGGCGACTTCGCCAGCACGCCCGCGGCATCGGGTCGCGCGCTCGGGCTCCCCAAGTCGAGTTCGATGTCGACGCGCCCTTGCTCGAGCTGCTTCATGTC
>JAUIJR010000045.1 GCA_030431075.1 Polyangia bacterium
CCGTCGCCATCTCCGTCGCCAGGGGGCTCCTCATCGCGGCAAATGGCCGCTTCGGCCTCGCAGCCGTCCGGTTCGGGCAAGATCAGGCCAAAGGCGATGCAGCCGAGGCAGTCGGTGTTGGTCGGGTCGTCGATGGTGCAAGAGCCCTTTTCGAAACACTGGCTTCCGACACAAAAAAGCAGCGCGCCCGCGTCGTCGAGCTCGGCCGGGTCGGCATTGGTGCCACACTCGGCGAGGCAATCGAGGCCAAGGTTGGTCACGCAGCCCTGGAGGCAGTCGAGCAGTTCCTCACAGGTGAGCTGGGGGGGCGGCGGCTCACCGGTCTCGGAGCTTCCGGTCTCCTCGTCGCTGCCGGACTCGCTCTCGGATTCGCCCTCGGATTCGCCCTCGCTCTCGGACTCCCCTTCGGTCGAAGTCTCGGGCGGATTGACGCCGTTGGCGTCATCGTCTGAACAACTCAACAGCAAGCTCAGCGCGACGCCCATGGTCCAGCGGGTGCGATTCACGCGGGCACCCTAGCAAGGCTCGCAGCCCTCCGGGAGGGCCCCCGGTGTGTGCTACCTTCGAGCGCCGTGAAGCCCTGCCCCTACTGCGGAGAGGACATCAAAGCCGCTGCCGTCAAATGTCGTTTCTGCGGCGAGTGGCTCGATCCGGAGAAGATGCCCCCATGGGCGCAAGTGCTCATCGCCGGGGCCAACGCGCCATCGGTCGAGACGGGCACGAGCGACACTGCCCCTGCCCCCGCCCGCGCGCCTGAGGATCCCCCGGCCCCCTCGACGCCCGCCTGGGAACCCCCGGCTTGGGTCGCCGACGAGGCCAAGCGCACCCATGTCGAACCCGCCGTCGAGCGCTCGGACGAGCGCGCGCAGGTCGGACGCGAAGTCGACGAGGCCGTCGACGATGTGCTGCTCCCGGCCGACGAAGAACGACCGGCGGCCCTCGTCGACACCCGACGCGAGTCCAGCCCCGAAGCGGGGCGTCGCTCGACCTTGGCTCGCTTCCCTCTGGCCGAGTCCGACGCGCCGGTGCTGCGCGAGCCCGAGCCCTCGCCGCCGAGCGGCAGCGACATCTTGTACGCCACCAGCGAGGACCTCGGCGATCCCGAGTCCGAGTCGACCTTGGTGCGCCCGCGCGTACAACGACCGGCCGAAGAGTTCGTCGCGGCCAAAGAGGCGGTCGCCGTCGAGGCCGGCCTCCTGCGCGACCCCGAGAGCTCGCCTCGCGCGGAGCCTGGGAGTCACGCGGCCGTCAGCGCTCCCGAAACCGACACGCCCGCCCCCAACGATGCGGCCTCGGTGATCGCCGCCTTCATGGGCGACGACGACGACGACGAGGACGAGGGCTTCGAGGCCGACGAGGACGAGGGCTTCGACGACTTCGCAACGGGGGCCCCCAGCAAACGCTTTCCCGTGGTGCCCGCCGTCCTGGGCGTGGCCTCGGTGCTCGTGCTCGCCTTTTTGTTCCGCGACCAGATCTTCGGCACGGGCGGCGACGAAGACGAAGTCGCCGCCGCCACCGGAGCCACCGCGGGCGCCAGCGGGGCCACGGCGGCCACCGCCGCGACGGCCGCGCCCACCGGAGCGAGCGGGGCTACGGGTGCCAGCGGGGCTACGGGTGCCAGCGGGGCTACGGGCGCCAGCGGGGCGACGGGAGCGACGGGACCGACCGCGGCCGTGCCCGCCGATCCGGCCGCCTTTGCTGCCAAAGTCGAAGAGGCCAAGGCCAAGGTCGACGAGGCCAAGGCCGCCTACGACAACCACAAACTCGACGACACCAAAGCGCTACTTCAAGAGGCGCTCACCTTGGCACCCAATCACCCCGAGGCCCTCAGCCTGCTCTCCCACGTGCTGCTCGAGCAAGGCGAAGCGGATGAGGCCATCTCCAAGGCAAATGTGTGCGTGCAGGTCGATGCGACCCAGGCGGACTGCTGGCTGGCCATCGCGGTGATCAACGAGCAACGCGAGCTCTACGCGCCGGCACTTCAGGCGTGGACCAAGTACATCGAGCTGGCCCCCGAGGGCACCTACGCCAAGGCCGGGGCCAAGTCGATCTCGCGCCTCGAAAAGAAGCTCGAGGGCTGAGGCCCGGGCCCCGCGCGAGTCAGTCCTCGCCGAGCTCGGCCAGGGCCGACTCGAGTTCCGCCTGGGCGACTTCCCACGCGGCCGTCGCGTCGTCGAGGGCCTCGGCGGAGGCCTGGTACGCGTCCAAGCACTTCGACTTCTCGGCTGCGTCTTCGTAGACGGCGGGCAAGGCCAGCTTCGCGCTGAGCTCTTTTTGCTCGGCCTCCAGTGTCTCGATGCGCGCTTCGAGTTCGGCGACCCGCCGCTCGAGGGGGCGGACCTTCTTCGACCGAGCCTTGCGCCGCTCGGCCTCGGCGCGCTTTTTGGCCTTTTGGTCGGCCCGCGAGCCCTTGGCCTCGGCATCGGCGGAGGTCGGCTCGAACTTGGCGGGCGCGGGCGCAGCTTTGGCCACCGGGGGCGCGTCTGCCTTCGCAGACGGGGCCGCTTCGTCCGAGGCCCCTTCGGCCCGCAGGCGACACGCGTAGAGATACTCGTCCAAGCTGCCCGGATAGGTTTCGACCCGCCCTTTGGAGACGTCCCAGATCTTGGTGGCCAGCGTGCGAATGAAGCTGCGGTTGTGACTGACGAAGACCAAGGTGCCGTCGTAGTCGCGCAGGGCGTGCGCCAAGGACTCCGAGCTCTCGAGGTCGAGGTGGTTCGTCGGCTCGTCCATCAGCAACAAGTTGCCTGGGCGGATCATCAAGCGGGCCAAGGCGACGCGCGCCCGCTCGCCACCCGAGAGCACGGAGACGGGCTTGTCGACGTCGTCACCGCCGAACAAAAAGGCGCCGCAGATGGTGCGCACGCGCGTCTGTCCCTCGTCGGGGGCGGCGCGAGCGACGGCCGTGTAGACGGTGTCCCCGGCGTCGAGGGCGTCGGCGTGGTGCTGGGCGTAGTAGCCCGGGTTCACGTGGGTGCCGAGGCGAATGTCGCCGCCATCGGCCTCGAGCTCGCCGGCCATCATGCGCAACAAGGTGGTCTTGCCGGCCCCGTTGACGCCGATGATGCCGATCTTGTCGCCACGCGCGACCCGGAGGTCCAAGCCCTCGAAGAGGTGCAGGTCCCCGAAGGACTTGCGCAGGCCCTCGACCGTCATCACCTGGTCGCTGCAGCGCGCCGAGGGCGGGAAGCGAAAGCGCATGATGCGGCGCGGCTCGTACAAGGTCACCTCGCCCATCTTCTCGAGCGCCTTGATGCGTGACTGCACGGCCTTGGCCTTGTTGGCCTGGGCCCGAAAGCGCTCGATGAAGGCCTCGGCCTTCTCGCGCTCGCGCGCCATGTTGCGCGCTTGATTGGCCAAAATTTCCTCTTCTTCGGCCCGCTGCTTGCGGTAGGACTCGTAGTCGCCTCGGTACTGGCGTACGCCCTCGGACTCGAAGCTCACCACCCGCGCGATCTGTTCGTTCAAGAACTCGCGGTCGTGGCAGATCAGCACGAAGGCCCGGCCGTAGCGCTGCAAGAAGGCGCCGAGCCAAGCCACCGAAGGCAAGTCGAGGTGGTTCGTCGGCTCGTCGAGCAGCAGCAAGTCGGGCTGCGCGAACAAGAGCGCCGCCAACGCGCCACGCATGCGCCACCCACCAGAGAACTCGCGCAGCGGCCGGGCGGCGTCTTCGGGGGCGAAGCCGAGACCTGACAAGATGCGATGCGCCTCGTGCTCGGCGTAGAGGGTCTCGAAGCGGGCGAGACGCTCGTGCAAGGTGGCCAGCTGCTCGCTGAGCTGCATGGTCGCCTCGATCGCCGCTGGATCTTCGGCCGCGCGCGCCGCGACCTCGTCGAGCTCGAGCTGGGTCGTGGCCAGCTCTTCTTCGAGCGAGGCACGCCCGGGCACCGAGCTCAGCACGTGGTCGAGCAAGCTCTGCTCGAGGTCGAGTTCGATGTCCTGGCTCAGGTAGCCCAAGCGCAGGTTCTTGACGCGCCGCACCGCCCCACTGTCCGCCGCCTGCTGGTCGGCCAAGATCCGAAGCAGGGTCGACTTGCCCGAGCCATTGGCCCCGATCAGACCGATCCGATCACCTTCGGCGATCCGCAGATCGAGATGCTCGACGATGCGGCGGCTGCCAAAGCTGAGGCTCAGATCCTCGAGGACGACGAGGCTCACGGCCGCGAGGTTTAGCGGCCGGGCTGCGCGGGTGCAAGCTGCGGCCTCCGCCCGCTTGTCGCCCGCCCATGCCCGCGCGGCAATGCGAGCTAGACTGTCCCCCGTGAGCCGCAGTCCCCTCAGCCCCGAGACGATCGAGAAGATCCGGCGCGGTTTTCCGCTGGAGCTCGACGCGATGGGGCGGCTGATCTTCGAAGGCGACGAGATCACGCATCCGCGGGTCGTGGACTTTTTTCGAGAGGCATTCGATCTCTCGGACGAGGGCGAGCCGATCGTCGCCTTCGAGGGGCAGTGGACCTACCTCAACCCGCGCGACTGCGTCTTTCGGGTGCTCGGCGTCGACGGCGAGCCCCCCGCCCGACCGCAGCTTCGGCTCGACGACGGACGCCAGCTCGAGCTCGACCCGGCGAGCTTGCGCGACGAGGGCGAGGCCGGTCTTCGCTGCGAGCTGCCGGCCCGCCAAAGCGGTCGGCCTTTGTCGGCCCGCTTTTCGAACAAGGCGGCCATGCAGCTGAGCGACTGGCTCTCGCTGGACGAGACGGGCAGCTGGTACGAGGACGGGGCCGGGCGGGTCTCGATCGGGCCCGCCCCCGGGTCCTAGTCGGACGGCGCTTCGTTCTTCGGCGCCGCTTGGTTGACCTTGGCCAGCTCCGGGTCCGACAAGCTGCGGACATGGGCGATCAGGATCTTCAAGCTGGGGTCCATGAACTTGCCGGCGAAAGGCGGCATGTTCGGCGGGCGGCCCTTCTCGATGGCGGCGCGGAGGTCGTCATCGTGAAGCGAGCTCATGTACGAGGCGTTGCTCAAGTCGCGCGCGCCCGGGCTCTCTTTGGTGGGCTTGCCGTCGATGCCGTGGCAGCGCGCGCAGTGCCGGTCGTAGATCAGCTTGCCGTCCAGGGCTCGCTCCGGCCCGCTCGGATTGGAGCAGGCACCGAGCAGACAGACGGCGAGAGCGAGCCGGCGCACGGGCGAAGGATTACCTAGCGGGCGCGCTCGTCAAGTCCCGAAAGCCGAGGTGCAGCGCCGCCGGGTCCGCAGCCGGGGCCTCGTCTTCGCCATCTTCGACGCTGTTGCCCGCCACGGGGGTCCCATCGCCGCTTTGCGTCGGCTGCGCCTGCGCGAGATCGTCGCGCAAAATCATGAAGCCGTCTTCGTCGAGCACGGTGCCGGGCGGGGGCAAGAAGTTCCCCTGCGCGTCATAGAGCCCCAATCGCAGGCCCAGCGACTCGTTGTAGACGTCGACCGCCTGCTCGTAGCCGCGCCGCGCTTGGCCAAAGGTCACGCCCGCGCCGATGCCGAAGCTCAAGCTCATCGTCGCGCCCGACAACAAGATCAGGCCCGGCCCCGTGATGCGTCCCAAGTTCAGCGCCTCGCGGGCCGTCGCCGCGGCCCCGGCCACCGTGACCAGGCTGCTGGCCATCGAGATGCCCAACAAGATCCGCGAGGTGCGGATCTTTTTTTCGGGGAGCATGGCCGCCGAGTTCGCGTCGCTACGCAAGACGGCGTCGAGACTCTGCCAGCCGCGCCGCGGCGCGTTGGGGTCCTCGCCTTTGAAGTAGCGGCGCCCGCGGGGGTCGTACTCCATGCGGATCCGCTCGCGCTCGTAGGCGGCTTCGCGGTCCTCCCGGCTCTCGATCTGCTCGAGGGCGGGGAGGTTGGCCGGTTGAAGCTGTGGCGTCAACGAGAGGCAGCCGCTCGCCCCGAGCGCACACGCCAGGCCCAGCGCGGCGGCCCGAAGGTGCGACCTCGATCGTCGCGTGCGGCTGCGGACCTGCCCTCGCATGGAGGTGGCGACCTTAGCACGGCGCTCGACCCTCGGGGCGAGGGGGGCCGGCGGGGGCGAAGCTGGGTGGAGCCGGGCGCGAGGAGCCATGGTCGACGTCCAACGCGGCGGCCGAGGATCCCTTTCGCTCGCTCGACGAGGCGCCACGCCCGCCAGCGAAGTCGGCCCGACCCGCCGTGGCTTGGCCCAGCTTGGCTTGTAGGCGCGCGATCCGGCGCGAACAAGGCTGCGCCGAGGCCCGGGCGACGAGCAGGGCCTGTGCCGGGTCGCGCAATCGGTGCTCGAGGGCCTTGGCGAGGGCCTCGCAGAGATCTGGATCGTCGGGGAAGCGAGCTCGGGCCGCCCGCAGCCACCCCTCGCCCAGCTCCGGACAGCCCAGGCGCCGGCTCCATCGCGCGCCTTCGAGGGCGGCGCGCCGCAAGGCCAGCGCGTCTTTGAAGGCCGGCGTCGTGAGCTCTTCGGCCAGA
This sequence comes from Polyangia bacterium, assembly GCA_030431075.1. GTDB lineage: Bacteria > Myxococcota_A > Polyangia > Nannocystales > Nannocystaceae > JAUIJR01. The sequence continues at coordinate 6,409 of JAUIJR010000045.1, forward strand.
CCCTCGAGGCGCGGGGCGAGGTGCACGCGCAGGTGCTCGAGCCCGGCTGCGTCGCCGCTCACGCGGGCGAGATGCAAGGCGCAGCGCAAGGCGCGGGGCAAGCTGCTCGGCGCGCGGAGCTCTCGAACCAAGCGCAGTACCAAGGCGGGCAAGCTCAGCAAGTCGAGGCGATTGTGGTGAACGACTCGCTCGTAGCGCGCGCGCGCGTCGGGGCTTTGGGGCGCGGCGACGAAAGCCTCGAAGACGGCCGGGATCTGCCACGAGGGGATGTCGCCGCGGCGGCGCTGCCCGAGCAGCTCGGCTTCGAGGGTCTGCAAGCGACAGTCGTCGAAGGCGCCGGCGTACAAGCGACGCGAGAGCGCGAGGGCGTCGAGGTGCGGCGCGTCGTCGGCGAGCAAGGGCGGCAGTCGCAGACCGAGGCGCAAGGCCCGGCGCCGCAGCAAGGGCAGGTCGAAGCTGCGCCCGTTGAAGCTGAGCAGGGCGCCCGCCGGCGAGTCGCCCAGCCGCTCGAACAAGGCGCGCATGGCCGCGAGCTCGCCGGCCGCGTGGGTGAGGCAGTACTGCTCGAGCTCGACCTGCGCGTCGACACAGCCGCCGACCTGCACGCGCGCGAGCCCGGTCACGAAAGGATGCGTCGAGCCGCCGAGCCCGGTGGTCTCGGTGTCGATGCACCAAAGCTCGCGCACGCCGGCAAAGTCGGGACCCCCGGCTTCGACGAGCGCGGCGCAAAGCTGGGGCCCCCATTCGGCGGACGCCACCGTGCCGCGGCGAAGCTCGTAGGCCGAGGCGGGCGCGACTTCGGTGGGCGGCGCTGCGCCCGTGGGCGCGTCGCCCAGTCCCGGCAAGCTGCCTTGCGCCGCCATTCGCTCGAGGCGACGCAACAAGCTCATCGAAGGCCCTCTCGCAGCGCCCGCAGCACCTCGAGCACCTCACGTCGCGCTCCGAGGCGCGCGCCCGCCCCCTTGGCGGACTCGTTGGCGGCCAGCCCCTCGGCGCCGGTGCAGGTGGGGCAGCCGTCGTGGCAGCTGCAGCCGCTGACGGCTTGCTCAACCCGCGCGAAGAACTCGGGTCCGAGCTCGTGCAGCTGCGTGCTCAAGCCCGCCCCTCCGCTGGCCTTGTCGTAGAGGTAGATCGAGGGCGTCCCGCTGGCGACGAGCTCGGCTTCGGCCCCCGTCTCCCCGCCCCGCGCGCGGGCGGTCACCGGCGCCCAGCCCCCTTGATGACCGCTCCCGACCGCGTGCCCGAGGTCGCCCACTTCGCACATGCAGACCATGGCGGCGACGTGGTGCATCGCGTGCGCGGCCGACAAGACGGCCTGCGCGCGCAGCTCGGGGTCGGGCAGGGTGGCCAGCAAACCGGCCGGCACCCGCCACCAGGCGCTCACCGTGTGCAGCTCGAGATCCGGCAGCTCGATGGGCCCAAAGCCCACGTTCTCGTGGCTGCCGAAGCGCAGCTTCTTGAAGCCGGGCACGGCCCGCACCACGTGCGCGTAGCCGACCCCGTGCGCGGTGTGGGCGTCGCGCACTCCCGAAGCGGCCGCGCTCGCGTGCTCGACCACCGGGTCGACGATGCGCACGCGCAGCTTGCAGATGGCCTCGGTGTAGTAGTCGCTGCGCACCTCGCGGACGAAGGCCTTACGCCCCTCCCAGTCGAGCTCGCGCACCTCGTAGGTCTGCCCGTCGAGCGGATAGATGGCCCCGGGGTGCAGGTACAAAGGCGCGTCCTCGAAGTCGACCTCGGCCAAGATGCGGCCGTCTTCGGCCACGCGCTCGAGACCCCCGCCGTGGGCCTGCGCGCGCTCGACGACGGTGAAGTTCTCTTCCATCGCCCCGCGCAGGTCGATCTGCTGGGCGGGGAAGTCACCGCCCAAGGCCAAGTAGCGCGCCGGCTCGCCCGCACCGGGGCCTGCGCCTGCGCCTGGGCCCGCGCGCCCCTCGTCTTTGAGCACGCTGCCGCGCTCGACGAGGTAGTCCAAGACCCCGCGCACGCTTTGGGGGTCGACGTCGGCGAAGGCCTCGCCCTCGCGCATGGGCAGCTCGTGCACCGCGCAGCGCAGATGCGGCACCAAGATCTCGGGGTTCTCGGGATCCACGCGCGCGTGCTCCGGAGGCTGGCCGAACAAGAACTGGGGGTCTGCGGCCACGAACTGATCGAGGGGCTTCGAGCTCAGCACCAGCGCGACCAAGCTCGGATCCCCACGCCGGCCCGCTCGACCGGCGCGCTGCCAGGTGGCCGCGCGTGTGCCCGGGTAGCCGCCGAGCACGACGGCATCGAGGCCACCGACGTCCATGCCGAGCTCGAGGGCGTTGGTCGAGGCGACGACCCGCGCTCGGCCTTCGCGTAGCGCGCGTTCAATCTCGCGGCGATGCTCGGGCAAGTAGCCGCCGCGGTAGCCCCGAATGGTGTCGCGGGCGCGCGCCAAGGCTCGCTCGTCGACCGGACCGGCGGCCACGCCAAAACGATCGCGGCCGACTTTGGCTTCGTCTTCGCGCAGGTAGCGCGTGAGCAACTCGACCGCCTTGCGCGTGCGACAAAAGGCGATGGTGGCCAAGCCCGCCTCGGCCACCGTGCGCGTCACTTTGCGCGTGAGCTTGATGTAGTTGCCGCGCACGCCGGTGGTCTCGTCGACCACGCGCGGATTGAGCACCACAAAGCTGCGCGGCCCCTCCCCCGCCGTGCTGCGATCGACCAGAGCGGGCGGCAGCCGCGAGCACAAACGCCCCGCGAGCTCGGCCGGATTGGCGATGGTGGCCGAACACGCGATGACCTGCGGGCGACTCCCGTAAAAGCTGCACAGCCGCCACAGACGGCGCAGGACGTTCGCTACGTGGCTTCCGAAGACGCCGCGGTAGGTGTGCAGCTCGTCGAGCACGACGTAGCGCAGGCCCGACAGCAAGGCGGCCCAGCGGTCGTGGTTGGGCAAGATCGCGCGGTGCAACATGTCGGGGTTGGTGGCGACCACCTGCGCACGCGCCCGCGTCGCCCGTCGTGCGTCGGGTGGCGTGTCGCCGTCGTAGACCCCGGCGCCGACGCGGACCGACGCTTCGCGCTCGAGGCTCTGCGTCAGGACGCGCAGACCCTCGATCTGGTCGCGTGCGAGCGCTTTGGTCGGAAAGAGCAGCAAAGCCCGCGCGCGCGGGTCTTCGCTGCAGGCCTGCAAGATCGGCGCACGAAAGCAAAGCGACTTGCCCGAGGCGGTGGGTGTGGCGAGCACGAGATCTCTTCGTGCGGCGAGATGTTCGAGCGCTTCGACCTGATGCGCGTAGGGCTCTCGCACGCCTCGCGCTTCGAAAGCACGACGCACCGCATCACCGATGCTCGACGGCCACGCGGAGTGCCGAGGCGCGCGTGCAGGTGCATCGATCCGTGCGACGAGCTCACAATCCGAACGCGAACACAGATCGTCGACGACACTCGCGATCGAGCGCTTCTCAAAAGGAGCAGGCTCCCCCGCGCGCGTGGAAACGCTTGATTTCTCTAACGTTTCCTGAAGGAGGGTCCGTGCGCGGGGAAGCCTCGAAGAATGCTCTAGCATCGATTCTCTCGGCCGCTCACACTGAACAGCCAACACCTAGCTACAGGTGTTCAGCATGGCCGTCAAGTTTTTGATGCGACTCGAAATTCGGCTCTTCGCAGTCTGCGCGCCAGCCGATCCGCCGCCCCTTCGGCCGCGCCCGAGCGGGCCGAGTTCGTCGTGGCGCATTTCACGCAGGCCCCGGATCACCCGGTCGACACCCCAGCTTCGGCCCGCCTGGCCCCGGCGGCTAAAGTCCCCACGATGCGGATCCCCTCCCCGCTTTGCATCGATCCCGCTTTTGCCGGTCTCGCCCGCTTCATGCAGGAGCAGATCCCCTTCAACAAGCACCTGCAGATGCGCGTGGAGCATCTCGGCGCGGGCAGCTGCGTGCTGCGTGTCCCCTGGTCCGAGGTCCTGATCGGCGACCCCACGCGCCCCGCCGTGCATGGAGGCGTGCTCTCCACCCTCATCGACACGACGGGCGGCGCCGCCGTCTTCTCTCGCCTCACCCGCATCGAAGACCGCGTATCCACGGTCGACCTGCGCGTGGACTACCTGCGCCCGGGCCCGAGCGAGGACCTGTGGTGCTTCGCGCACGTGGTCCGCATGGGCAACAAGGTCGCGGTGACGCGCATGCACGTCTACGCCGGCGCGCTGCCCGAGCACGACGAGGACGAGGGCGCGTTGGCGACGGGCACGGCGGTCTACAACGTCGTCCGCCGCTCCGAGAGCGCGAAGTCGAGCTGAGCTCCGGCGCATTCGGGCAAGGCCCGGCAAGTGCGCGGCTTGGCCCACGCACGCGCTCGGCCTAAGCTCACCCCAGTGGCCGAACAACGCCGAGACGCCCGCGTCGCCGTGGTGGTCGAGCTGGTCTTGAGCACACCGGACGGCCGCGCCATCGACGGACGCACCGAGAACCTCAGCGCCCGCGGCGCGATGCTCAGCGTCCCCGAAGACCACGGACTGCGCGCCGAGCAAGCGGTGACCTTGGCCCTGCACGCCCCCGACGGCACGGGCCTGAACGATGCCTCGGTCACCGGCCACGTCCGCTGGAGCTCGGAGACCCTGCCCGAGATCGTCGGCGTCGAGTTCGACGGCCCCCTGTCGCCGCCCTGGTGCGCCTGGCTGGCCGCCCAAGGCAGCGTGCGTCAGGCCTGAGGCCCACGCCGAGCAAGGCGCGAGCGCCCTCAGGCGATGAGCGGGCGGTGCTCTTCGTAGGTCCGCCGCACGATCCGCTCGACCTCCTCGCAGGCCTCTTGCGGCCCGAGCTGCTTGGGGTCGACCGGATCGCAGATGACCATGCGAATGGTTCGCCCGCGATCGATGGTCCTCGCGGTCGGCGCAAAGGTCTCCCAGGTCCCGACCAGCGCGACCGGAACCATGAGCTTGCCCTTCTCGGCGACCAAGCTGATGCCCGCGCGCTTGAAGGGCCGCACCTCGCCATTGATGGAGCGGGTGCCCTCGGGAAAGATCAACAGCGGCCAGGGGCTGTCGGTGTCGAGCGCCTCGGAGATGGCGGCCCGCGCCTGCGCCCCGGCGCTGCGATCGATCATGACGCCGCGCGCCTTCAAATAAGACCCGACGACGGGCACGTTGGTCAGCGAGCGCTTGGCGATGAAGCGCGGCGGCACGGGGAAGTGCCCCAAGATGACGGCCCAGTCGATGTAGCTGGCGTGGTTGGGCAAGACGACGTAGTCCTCGAGGCCCTCGAGCTTCTCGGCGCCGATGACCTGAACGTCGAGCCGCATGTAGCGCGTGAGCGCGCGACCGAGACCCTGCGCGGCCTTTTGATCGCCGCTGCCCCCTTCGGGATCCATGCGCGTGCCGACGACACGCCACCAGTGGTAGGGCGTGCTGATCGTTGCGAGACGCGAGATTTGCCAGAGGCGGGTCGCCTCGGTTTTGAACGATGCCTTCACGGGGGGCGCGACGGACGCTCATCCTCGGGCACGACGCAGCGAGTTTCAAGCGCCGAAGGGCTCCTGGACACAGGTCGCCGCGTGCAAGGAACTGCGCGCCTAGGCCCCGCAAAAGCCCACAAAAAGCGCATCACGGGGCCCCTGCGATCCGGCGCACAGCCGATGCGATAGCCTCGCGGCGTGCCCGCTCTCGCAAAGCGCACACGGCTCGCGGCGAGCGTCGCGTTGCGCGCGTGCCTGCTGGCCAGCGTGAGCCTGAGCCTGACGGGCTGCCTGGAGTTCCAAGAGCCGGTCGAGGACGAGCTCGGCGACGCGGACCGCTGCGCGGCCCTCGAGACCTGGGAAGGCGACTGGTCGCGCCTCGAACAAGACATGGTGCTGGCGGTGTCGGCCCTGCGCGGGATGGGTGGCCAGTGCGGCGACGCAGAGCCCTTCGGCCGCGCCCCGGCCGTCGTCCACGTCCCCGAGCTTCGCTGTGCGGCCCGCGAACACGCGGCCTTCCTCGCCCGCAAAGGTCGTCTCTCCCACCTCGGCAGCAACGACCGCGACACCGCCACCCGCCTCTACGACGCCGGCTACACCGGCATCCCCCGCGGCGAACTCATCGCCCGCGGCGAACTCGACCCCGAAGCGGTGATCGCCGCGTGGCTCGAAGACGAAGACAGCTGCAATGCCCTGCTCGACCGCGAGCTCGACGAAGTAGGCGCGGGCCTGCGCGTGAAGGCGACGGGTGATGTGCCCTACTGGGTGCTGACGCTGGGGACGCGGCGGGATTAGGGCGGGTCTCGGCATCATTCGTCGCCCGCCGGCTCACGGGTCGGAGTTGCCAAGGCGCGACGTCCAGTAGCCCGGGCGCCGCCGAAGGTGCGCGAAGGCGATGACGATGAGCGCTGGCCCTTCCTCGATGAACACGATTGCGTACGGGAACTGCCTCAAGAACACCCGCCTCACCCCGAGCTCGGGGGATACGTTCGGGACCAGGCTGCTCGCGCCAGGCATCGCCGCAAGGCGCTTCAGTGCATCATCCGCGTCGTCGAGAAAGGACCGACCGAGCCCCTCTCTACGTGTCTCGTACCACCGACGAGCTGCGCGGAGCTCCTGCTCCGCCTTGGGCTCAACGACGATCGAATGCGTCATGGCTCGCGCCGAAGCTCGGCAACGATCTCGTTCCACTCACGTCCCGAGCTCCCCTCAGAACGCACCCTGTGCGCCCGTCGCTCGATCTCCGCCGCCCACGCAGCTTCGACATCGTCGTCGGGCTCTCCGTCGAGACTCGCCAGAAGGTCCGCTGCGAGCTTGGCCCGCTCGTCGAGCGGAAGTGCCAGCGCGGCCCCACGGGCGTCCTGAGCTCGGCTCGACATGCGACGAGTCTACGCGACAGTCGCATGCCTCGCCAATCCCGGTGTGCGGCGAACTCGATGAGGCGGGCGCTGACCCGCGGGTAATGCCGACGGGCGATGTGCCGTACTGGGTGTTGACGCTGGGGACGCCGCGGGACTGGGGCCGGCGCTAGCCCCGAAAATCGTAGAGGTCGAAGCAGAACTCGGCGCGTAGCGCCACGAGTCGACGCATCGTCGACGCGGACAACTCGCACAGGACCTGCGTACCCGCCTGACGAACCGCGCACTCGACCACGACGGAGAGCGCGTGCCGGTCGACGAAGGTCTGAAAGCCCGTCGCGTCGACTTCGAACTGGTCCAAGAACTCCGCGACGCGCTCGTCGCCCGACACTCCGTCCTCCAGCACCGGGCGCCAGTCCCCTGACCGTCTCCACAACGTAGTCCGTGTTGCCGAGTCCTCGGACGCTCGGGACCCCTTGGTTCGTGTTGGCTCTGCACCCAAGAGCGCCGTGCATTCGGCGAGGTCGAACTCCGGCCCAAACACGTGGAGCGTCACGAGCGTCTCGCTCGGCGCTTCGCCGTAGGCCATCAGATCGTTCTCCGGCGCTTCATCCGTAAGCACACAAAGCCCCAACAACTCCATCGGGTCTCGCGCGGACCGTTCGTCTGCCCCCCTGGATGCTCGCCAAACCAGAGAGTTCGGTTCTTCGTCGGGCATCACGGCCCTGACCCTCCACCCATGTTGCACGAGCAGGAGCACCCCCACCGGCATCGTGTTGGCCGCGTCCGCCAGGTTGACCAAGTCGCTCACAGGTCCTCCGGTCCGACGCCGTCGTCTCGGTCGAGCGCGAGTTCGTAGAGATTTGGTTCGCCCTGATCGAGCGACCGACGCCCGCCCCGAGCGCGAACGATTTCCGCCAAACCGACGAGTGAGAGCTCCGAGCTTGCCGCCAGGCGATATCCGTGGCCAAGAGCGAGCCACGGCGCATCATCCGTTTCGGGTGTAACGACGTAGCCGCGAGCTCCGAGAAATCGAAGTGCTCGATCGGTGTCGCCGTCTTCAATGGCCTTCATGAACTGAACTCCGTTGCGTTCCGTGCATCGCCGGTCGGCCAGCCCCGATGAGAGGGAAGGCATCGTTCAGCGTAGCCGATGCCCAATGAGACGCATATCGCGGCCGCAACGTCGCGCCTGGGCATCGGCCCCCTCTGAGCGACACAGGCGCGCCAGCATGCAGGGCACGCCGAAGACTGCCTAGCCGACGTCTGCACCGGGATAACTCTCCCGGCGAGCGAGTTCGCCGAAGATCGCCGAGTCGAGGATCGTCTCGGACCCGAAAGGTGCGCCCGGCCAGGCCACTCTCCCGAGAAGAGTTTGGATCCGAGTGGGCAATCGGCCGAGCGACAAAGGCTCCGTGGGAGCCGCGATGAGTCGGTACCGAGAGTCGAGCTCAAACTCGTTCATCGCGTCGTAGGCGTAGAGGCCTGAGTGCGCCGCAGCCTCACGCCACGGCTTTTGGTGGCCATCGTCCGGCACCTGCAGCCGAGCGCCTCCTGCCTCGACGAGCACATCGAGCAAGGTGTGTTCGAGCTCCGCAAGCGCATCTGCATCTGACGCGACGGACATCGGCAATGCCGTCGCACTTCCTTGGGTCAACACCGCCAGATGCCCATCTCGGTCGCTGGCAAACCAGGTGAGGTCGTAGAAAAACACCCGCTCGGGAGGGAGGCATCTCGAGTCTGGCATACGGTTCTTGTTTCCTTGCGGCCGCCACCCCGAACTCGAGACCCATCGCCTCATCACGGGGTGCTTTGGTGCGGGCTCAAAAGATTTTTCGCATCTACTCGGTCGCAGCGACCCATTCCGACACATGTCCGACGCAGTCACCGAGGGCCTGGACCTTCCAGAGTTGCGTCGCCGGGACGCTCTCGTCCTCGATGAGCTCGACGAGCCAGGTCGGTAGCTTCCACGCGCGCACGAACCAGGACTGAAAGCGCTCCGCCAGCATCCCGACTGGTGGCGAGGTCTCGCCGGGCCACGCCTCATCGGCTGCCCACAGCTGCTGGCTGGTCACGATCTCCATGAAAGCAGGTTCAGGATCTCGTTCCAACAAGGTGCGGAGTCGGGGCGTCGGGGTCACGAGGTAGTAGACGCGTACGAGCATCATGAAGACACCTGGTGCGAGATGCTGCCACGCGATGAAGCGGGGTCAAAGCCGATGTCCTCCTTCGCTAGACGAACTCCGCCAGAATCTCCTCAACCAACGCACGCGCCTCCTGCTGGGACATACCTTCACCGAAGTCGAAGCGGTCGTTGCTGACGAGCGCGCACCAGTTTGTTCGCGGGTCCCGGCGCAGCGCCATGAGTTCGTCGGCCAATGCCTTTCTCCAACCAGGCGCGCGCAGTTGATGCTCGACGAGATTCGTCGCCGTACGCTCGTCGAGTCCAGCCTCCGGGGAGAAAAGCTCGAGCGCGTCGAGGACATAGGAGAAGGCGGAGTTCATGGCTTCTCGCGCTCAATGATGCCGGGGGTAGCCTCGACGCGTCCACGGGCCGGCCCCAGCCCCACCGAAGGCACTGCCCTCTCCTCACCCCCGCGCCGTCAGCCACATCCACACGGGCAACAGCACCAAGCTCGCCAGCCCGGCGCGCGCGGCCACGCCTCGGCGCCAGCGCCCCTCTTGGTCGATGCCCCGCGTCATCAGCACGAGCAGCGCACCCAACCACCCGACGAAGCTCAGCGCGGCGAACCAAGTCCCCGGCGTGGGCCCCGGCGTGGGCGCCGAGAGTTCATCGATGGCCGTCGCGGCGTCGTAGCCGTCGCGCGCCATGAGGCCGGCGATGGCTTGGTTGGCTTCGGCGAGGTCTTCGGGGTGGTTCACGCCGAAGGGCGTGCGCGTGCCCAAGATGGCGCGGCGGCGCTCGCGGTGGGCGGCCAGGGCGAGCTCGTAGTCGCGGGCGAGTTCGGCTTGGGTGGCGAGGGTTTTTAGGGCGGCGAGGGCTTGCTCGTCGTGGCTGGCCAGCGGCGCGCGCCAGCGGGCGGCGCGGCCGTAGTGCATCACCGCCAGCACCAGGTCGCCCTCTTGTTGGGCCTTCGTCGCCGTCTTCAGCTCGCTGCGGCCGTCGACCAACACGCGCAGCCAGATGCCCGTGAAGATGGCCAAGACCACGCCCGCGCGCAGCAGCCACTTGCGGCGCTTCGATGGCTTGGGCGGCTCGGCCGCCTCGCTCATGTGAAGTCCCGCCGGGAGAACAAGAACACCGCGATGGCCAGACAGGCCGTCGCGTACGCGCCCGCGTAGGCCGCCGACGACATCACGTAGCCCCAGTCCACATAGGTCCCGTGGATGCTCACCACCCCCTCGCCCAGGTTCGATCCCGACACGAAAAAGAGGTGGAAGTCGGGGACGACTTCGAGCACGCCGCTCAGCAGCGTCGACACCGACTCTGCCGTGGACTCGCGTTCGGCGAACACCGCCAGCTCCGCCGTGTTGCGGCCGATCACCCATAGGCCGCCCGCGAACATCGCCGAGAGGTAGGGGCTCGAGAAGCTCGAAAAGAGCATCGCCACCGCGACGAGCAGCAGGACCTCCAGCAAGATCAGCGCCTCCGCGCGCAGCATCACCACGCCGTGCGTGCCGCCTTCGAAGAGCACGAAGGCCGCCAGCACCGCCGACATCACCGACACCAGCAGCGCCATCGTCAGCGCCAGGCCCAGGTACTTGCCGACCAAGAACTCCCAGCGCCACAGAGGCTTGGGGATGATCGCGTAGACCGTCTTTTTGTCGAGCTCCTTGCTCAGCAGGTTCACGCCCAAAAAGAGGCTGATGAAGATCGAAAAGAGGCTGATGCCGGCCAGGCCCAGGTCTTTGACGATGCGCTCGTCCTCGTGCATCGACAAGCTGCCGAGCACCACCGAAAAGGCCATCAAGGCCACCGCGAACATCACCAGCACGTAGAGCACGCGGTTGCGCACTGCCTCGCGGAAGGTGTTGAGACCGATCGCCCAGATTCGGGGGAGCGCGCCGCTCATGATCGCATCTCCTCGGCTTTGGTTCCGGACTCGCGCACGAAGAGTTCTTCGAGGGTCATCGTGTGGGGGCGCAGCTCGTGGATGCGGCCGCCGCCTTCGATGATGGCGGCCACGATGGCGTCGGCTTGCTGTGTCGATGCCAGCTCGACGCCGAAGCCCTCACCGCGGTCGAGGAGCTTCCCGCCGAGTTCTTCGACCTTGGGGGCCAGCTTCGTGCGCAGGGCCGCCTCACCTTGGGCGTGAATCTCCACGTGTTGCACGTGACCGCCGAGCAGGCTGTCGAGGCTGCCCACGTCTTTGAGCTCGCCTTTGACGATGATGCCCACGCGGTCGCAGAGCATCGAGGCGTCGGCCAAGATGTGCGTGCAAAAAAAGACCGTCTTGCCCGCGTCGCGCAGCTCGAGCAGCAGGTCGCGGACCTCTTTGCGGCCGATGGGATCGAGGCCGCTCATGGGCTCGTCCATCACCACCAGCTCGGGGTCTCCCATCAGGGCTTGGGCCAGACCGACGCGCTGCATCATGCCCTTGGAGTAGCTGCGCATCGATCGGCTCTTGGCCATCGACAGGCCCACGCGATCGAGCAGCTCGTTCGCGCGGCGCTCGCGGGTCTTCGCGTCGAGGCCGAACAAGCGCCCGACCATGTGCAGAAACTCGAGGGCCGAGAGGTAGTCGTAAAAGTAGGGGTTCTCGGGCAGGTAGCCGATCTTGCGCTTGGCCCGGACGGCACCGATGGGGTCCCCGAGGACCTTGGCCGAGCCGCCCGTCGGGTGGATCAGACCCATCAGCATCTTGATGGTCGTCGTCTTGCCGGCGCCGTTGGGGCCCAGAAAGCCGAAGATCTCACCGCGCTCGACTTCGAAGCTCACGCCGCGCACGGCGGCGGTGCGCTTGCGAAAGAAGCCGCGGACAAAGGTTTTTTCGAGGGCTTTGACTTCGACGACGGACACGGAGGGTCGTGACGCGTGGATGCGGGAGGTTGAGAAGCGCTCAGAGAAAAGGCGCCGGCCTAGGGGAAGCGAGCTTCGAGGCCCAAGGTGGCTTCGAAACCGATCTCGAACCAGCCGGCGTCGACCTCTTGTTTGGCCTTGGGGCGGAAGCCCGGGATCATGCTCGGTGCGATGACGATACCGAAGTTGTGGTGGGGATCGATCTGCAAGATCGGGCCGCCCCGCAGGCCGACGAAGTGGTCGCCCACCCCGTCCTCGTCTTCGCGGTTGTCGGGATCGGGGTCTTCGTCGGGGCCGTCCGGTCGGTTGCGGTAGCCGTCGAAGTTCTCGTGCATGTACATGATCTGGGCTTGGCCGCCGAACTTGACGATGCGGTCCGTGTCCTTGCCGTAGATGCGCACGCCGGGCATCACGCCGATGGCGAGCTTGTCGTTGAACAGGCCCTTGCCGTCCGCGCAGACCTCCCCGCCTTCGCAGTTCTTGGTCTTGAACTCGCGGGGCAGCAAGTTGATGCGCACGCCGACCACGATGTCGATGCGATCCGAGGCGCCGAAGCCCGCGAGCAGGTCGATGGCCGGCGGCGTCGCCCCGACGCACAGGGGCTTGCGCGAGTCGGGGTCTTGGCGGCTCGAGGAGAACTCACCGCAAAACTTGTCGCCGGCGGTGATCAAGCTGACGCCGTAGGTGAAGCCGACGCCGATGATGCCGGTCTTGTGGTGCGAGAGACCTTTTTGCTTCTTCTCTTTTTTGACCTCGCCGACGGACTCGGTCTTGGTCTTGCGGTCGTCGACCTCGCCGCCACTCAGCGCCGTGCCCGAGTCTTTCGACGACGCGTAGCTCGGGTCGTCCTCGTCGGGCACGTCGCCGGGCGCCGGGCCCTCGCCGACCGCCGCATCGGGGGCCGTGTCGGCGGGGGCGCCGCCTTCGACGGTGGGGCTGGGCGCGGTCGCCGGATCGCCGGCCGGATCGCCCGTCGACTCGCCGGTCGTGGGGGCATCGGTCTCGCTCGCGGGATCCGTGGGCGCGGGCGCATCCGCTCCTCCCTCGGCCGGCGCGGCGCTCTCGCTGCCGGTCGACGCGGCGGCCGGAGCGGCGGCCGCGTCCTCGTCGGCACTCGCCGGTGACGGGTCTTGGCCCGTGACGCGCCATGCGCTGGCCTGCGCAGCCGGGCTCGCCAAGCACAAGCCAGTCGCGCAGGTGGCGGCCAAAGAAAACGACAGCTTCGATCTCGAGTTGTGGGGTCGCATGGGAACTCGCGTCGTGGCCCCAGAGCCGGGCCCAGGATACAGTGAAGACCGCCCATGGCGCGACCTCCACGCCCGCGGCGCTCGGCTCTCGCCTCCCTCCGCCGACGCGCTTTTTTGCAGGGACTCGCCGCATCGGGGGGCTTGGGGGCCCTGATCGCGCCCCTGTTGCGATCGCGGCCCGCACGAGCTGCGCCGCCGCGGCCCGCGGGCACGTGGCCGGGCGCCGAGGGACAGGCGGTCTCGCCCCTCGAGATCGACCTTCCGCAGCTGCAGTACGCCGGCAATTGGCAGCCGCGCCCGCACGTCATGCGCGAGCTGGGGCTCGAGCTGCGTCTGCGCACCCGCCTGGAGCCGACGCGCGAGCCCTCGATCGTCTCGGCCGAAGCACCCGAGCTCTTCGACACGCCTTTTTTGTACGTCGCGGGTCAAGGGGCGATGCCGGATCTGGGCGCGGCGGCCGAGGCCAAGCTGCGTCGTTTCGTCGACCTGGGCGGGCTGATCGTCTTCGACGACGCCGACGGCGGCCGCGACTATCGCTTTCGTGACGACGTCGCCGCCTTGGTCTCGCGCATCGTCCCCAACGCGAAGCTCGAGCCGGTGCCGGCCGAGCACGTGCTGTACCGCTCCTTTTATCTGATCGACGCGCCGGCTGGGCGCACGCGCAGCTCCGAGTTCAACACCGGCGTGATCGAAGAGGGGCGCCTCAAGGTCTTGTACCTGCCCAACGATCTCGGCGGCGCGCTCGCCCGCGACGAGGGCGGTCAGTTCATCCACGGCTGCAGCCCGGGCGGCGCGGTGCAACGCGAGTGGGCGCGCCGACTCGGTGTGAACATCTTGTTGTACGCGACCTGCACCGACTACAAGTCCGACCGCGCGCACGTCGAGACCCTGCTTCGACGTCGAAGGTGGCGCTCCGAATGATGGACTGGAGCTTGCACTTCGGCGCCACGCCGAGCTGGCCGGTGCTCGCGGCCTTGCTCGCGGCCCTGGTCTTCTCGCTGCTCGAATTGCGCACGCACTGGCGCCGTCGGCCGCAGCGCAAGCTCGCCTGGCTCGGCTTGTTCTCGCTGCGCGCCTTCGCCTTGCTGATGGTCTCGACTGCGGTGTGTGAGCTCTCCGGCCGCGTGCCGGACCCGACGGCGCAGCAACGTCGCTTGGCCGTCTTGGTCGACGCCTCGGCCTCGATGCAGGTCAGCGAAGACGAAAAGGGCGAAGGCCCGCGTCGCATCGAGCGCGCGCGACGGGCCTGGGACGACGCCGAGGATGCCCGCGCGGCGTGGCGCGCAGCCGGGGCGAGCCCGGAGCTCTTGCAGTTCGGCGACGCGCTCGAACAGCTCGGCGAGGCGGCCTGGGCCACGATGGAGCCCGAAGCCGCGCACTCAGACTTGCTCGGTGCGCTGCTCGCTTTGCAAGATGAAGCCGAGCGACGCAGCGCGCCCTTGGCCGGGGTCTTGTTGCTCTCGGACGGACGGGTCGCGCCCGA
>JAUIJR010000504.1 GCA_030431075.1 Polyangia bacterium
TCCAGCGCCGATGGTACTGCAGGGGACACTCTGTGGGAGAGTAGGACGTTGCCAGATCTATGCCCCGGACCTCACGGTCCGGGGCTCTTTTTTTGCCCGCGGGCCGATGGCGGGTCGATGACGGGGCGCCCGCCCGCCCTCAGCCGTCGAGACGCTCGTGCAGAAAGCTCAGCGGCCCCTCGGCTCCCGCCAATGAACAAAGGGCGCCGTGCAGCTGCACAGCGCCCTCGGGAGTCGATGGGGGTGGATTAGTCTTCGCGGCGTCGACCGAAGGCCAAGCCGGCGAGCATCAAGATGGCGAGGCCCGAGAAGCCAGCCTCCGGATCCACGGCGCAGCCTTTCTTGCTCGGTTCGGCCGGGGGCGGGGCTTCGGACTCCGCGCTTTGGTCTTTCATGACCTCGTCGGGGCCGGCGAGGCTGTCGAGAGCGTCTTGCGCGGCCGAGTCGACCTCTTCTTCGCCCTCGTCGTCGCCCTCTTCTTCGGGCTCTTCTTCGGGTTGACGGCCCGTGTTGATGAGCTCGAGCGAGCCCTTGGCCAAGACCACGTCCTTGCCGCGGCTGTTCACCTGCAGCACCTTGACCGTGTAGGTGCGGTCTTTGTTGAAGCCGATGTTGCCCTCGAGCAGGATGTTCTCGAGCACGTAGCGGCTGCCGTCGTAGTCGGGGATCTCGTGTCGGTGGACGATGGCGTCCTGGCCGCTCACGCGCTGCCAAAACTCGATGTACAGCGGCCCCTCGGCACGACCGGAGTCGAGCGAAGCCCACAAAGAGAGGTCCCAGGCGTCCTCGCCCGGGATCTTGTCGAGCTTCTTGAGGCTGTTCTTTTCGCTGTCGCCGGTGAGTTTGCCGTCCTCGCCGACCTCGAAGGCATCGACACCTTCGCCGTACTTGAGGTCACCCGCGAGCGCCGAGTTCGCCACGAAAAGGGTGCCGCCGAGGGCGATCGCCCCGACCATCTTGGAGATCCATGAGCTGGAAAAGCGTTGTGTGCGCATTTTGGGCCTCGAAAACGCCTGCATCATAACAGAGGTCTCCGGCTCCGAAACGTCGCCACGAGCGCCGCGTCGCTGCGCTCAAAACTCCGTGCAGATCGCGTCGAGAGGCTTTCGCGCGAGATCCGGCACACGGCAGTTCTCGGCCGGGTAGCCGACGGGCAAGAGCAAGTACGCGCGTTCGTTCTTGGGGCGCTCCAAGATGCGACCCAAAAAGTGCATGGGGCTGGGCGTGTGCGTCAAGGTCGCCAGCCCGGCGTTGTGCAGGGCTGCGATCAGCATCCCCGTGGCGATGCCGACCGACTCTTGAACGTAGTAGTGCTTGGTCCGATCGCCGCTCTCGTCGAAGGCGTAGTCGACCCGAAAGACGACGATGAGGGCGGGCACCGTCTCCAAGAAGGGCTTGTTGGCGTCGGTGCCGAGGGGGGCGAGCGCCTTGCGCCACTCTTCGGACATACGGTTGGCGTAGGTCTCACGCTCTTCGGCCTCGGCGGCCTCGCGGATCTGTTTTTTGATCGACGGGTCCGTGACCAAAGCGAAGTGCCAGGGCTGCATGTGCGCGCCGCTCGGCGCCGTGCCGGCGGTACGAATCGCGTCGCGCAGGACCTCGAGGGGGACGGGACGATCCGAGAACTCGCGCACGCTGCGTCGCCGATCCAAGAGCTCGCGGAACTCGCGGGCCCGCGCGCGCATCTCATCTTCACTGCGCGCGATGTAGTCCAGCGGCACGGTCGGATGGAGCTCGGCGTCACTCATGCGGCGCGAGCATACGCGGCCCTTCGAGGGCGCCTCAAGCGTCTGCGCTGGCCAGGGCCCGATCGAGCTCGCCGCTGCGATCGAGCATGGCGAGCTCTTGGTAGCCGCCGACGCTTTGGCCCCCGACGAAGATCTGCGGGACGGTGCGTTGCCCCGACTGCTCGACCAGCCAGCGTCGCGCTTCGGGGCTGCTGCCGACGTCGTAGGTGGCATAAACGACGCCTTTGCGTTCGAGCAGCCGTTTCGCCATCACGCAGTAGGGGCAAAACTCGGTCAGATAGATGACCACGCCCTGCTCGAAGTCGGCCGGTTTGGGAAAGCTCATCGCGTCTCCTCGAAGCGCACTACGACAAGGAGGGGTCGGGCGCTACTCGTCGCGCAGCAGGGCCAGGATCTCTTCGTCCAAGGCGGCTTGGTGCTCGCTGGCGAACTTGCCGACGATGATGTCCCGGCGCACGGAGATGGCGGAGCCCTCTTGCACGCCGGCCCCGCCGATGCCCCCGAGGGCACGACGCCGGGCACGCCGGGGACCTCGCGAGGGGCGCTCGGGTTGACCGGTGCTGGCCGACGCGGCGACCTGTGCTTGGGCTTGCTTGGAGGCGTAGACCGGGTGGCTGACCGTGGGATCCACGCTGGGTCCCGCGCCGCCCGGCGAAAGGGGGGCGCCCTGGGCTTCGACGTCGCGGGGCTGGGGCGCCTCGCGACGCTCACGCGGCGCGTCGTCTTGGGCGGGCTTCGCCGCGGGCGAAGCTTGGCGTGCGGCCTCCGGGTGCTCGCCGATGTAGGTGACGATCTTCTCGTCGTACTCGCCCCGACGAAGGGAGCGGATCATCGACTTGTGCGAGTCCTGCATCAAGCCGATCACGTACTGATCGAGATCGGGGACCTCGGCCTTCGCGTCGTAGACGACCTTGTTCGAGGCGATGATCGTCCCGTCGTAGAAGACGTGCGTGAAGATGTGCTGCTTTTCGAGGCCGCTGTCCTCGGTCTGGACGTGGTACAGCCGCCCCCGATGCGGGATGTTGTGGTTGTAGCCGAGCTGGGGCGACTGCGACATGAGGGCGCTAGAGCCTAACACGCTCGCCCCTCGGCGATGGTCCCGTGCGCCTCGAGCCTGACCGCGTTTGCGGTCTCTTTGCGAGCCCGGAGGCCGGCCCGCAGTCGGGGCGGCTGCGCGCTTTCGCATGGGGCGCGCGGCCGCCGGGCGCCGCTTTCATCGCTGGCTCCCACCGGTGTGCCTGCTACCATCGCGCCCCTCGTGGCGAAGCTAGCCGCCATCGCCGAGTCGGCCGCGCCGGCGACGGCCTACCTGCGTGTTCTGGCGCGTATCTCCGCGACGGGCGAGGAACCCGATCCGGACGCGCGCGCCGAGCTCGACGCCTCGGCCGAAGCCTTTGCCGCCAGCTCCCCGCAGGCGCTGTACGAGGGCCTGACACCCATCTTGTGCGACAAACACGCACACGTCGCGATGCAGTGGCTCTACGCGACCGGGGTGCTCGAGAGCTTGCTGCCGGAGCTCTCCGCGACCGTGGCCTTCTCGCAGGAGGGCGGCCGGCGTCACAAAGATGTCTGGGAGCACACCAAGGAGGTGGTGCGCCAAGCGGTGCCCCGACCCGAGGTGCGCTGGGCGGCGGCCTTGCACGACATCGGCAAGGTGCCCACCCGCCGTTTCACGGAGCGCGGCCGCGTGACCTTTCACGGCCACGCCGAGGTGGGCGAGCGCATGTTTCGACGCGGGCCGGCCAAACGGATCGCGTTTCCCGCCGCCGTCGGCGATCGGGTGGCCGAGCTGATCCGCTACCACCTCCGTCCCGGACAGTACGAGGCGGGCTGGACCGACGCGGCCGTGCGCCGCTTCGCCAAGGACATGGGCCCGGCCCTGCGCGACGCCTTGGATCTGTCGCGGGCGGACATCACCAGCAAGCGGCCCGGCCGGCGCCGCGCCTGCTTGCGCTCGATCTCCGACCTGGCGCGGCGCATCGAGAGCTTGGCCGAGGCCGACGCCGCGCCGA
>JAUIJR010000505.1 GCA_030431075.1 Polyangia bacterium
CGGTCGCAACGACCTGGCCTCTCTGGGCGACCGCTGGAACCTGATCGCGGGCTTATCCGGCGGCGTCGGTGCAGCCCTCGCCGTCTCGGGGGCCGTCCTGCTCGCCACCGGGCTCCGGCCGGGGCGGCGAGCCACCATCGACGCGACCGCATCCCGCACTGCTTTCATCATCGGCGCCAGGGGGTCCTTCTGATGCGCGCGAGGGTCTTGCTGCCCACGCTCGTCCTGCTGAGCGGCTGCTTCTCGCAACCGAGCACGGAGGGGGCAGTATGTGTCGAAGACGCGGCGTGCGACCCGGGCCAAGCCTGCCTCAGCGGCACGTGCCAGGCCGATACGGGCGCCGAGGAGACCGGCGACGGTGATGGCGACGGCGATGGCGATGGCGATGGCGATGGCGACGGCGACGGCGACGGTGATGGCGACGCCCGCTGCTTGCCGATGACGGTTTTCCCGACCTCGGGGAACATCATCTATGTCGACGACGATGCGGTAGGCGCCAACACGGGCACCTCCTGGACTGACGCCTACCCCTCGCCCTACCTGGCCGCCCTCGCGGCCCAACCCGGGGATCAGATCCGCATCGCAGAGGGGACCTACCGCCCTCCCTTCAACTTGGTTGCATTCGTGACCCTGCCAGCGGACGTTCAGGTCTACGGCGGCTGGGTGGGGAACGAAGGCACCAACACGCCACGGCCGACGCCTCTACGGCCAACGGTCCTCGATGGAGACCGCCTCGCCAACGACACGAGCGCAGCCAGCACCCGAAGCGACAATGCGCGACACGTCGTCTTCGCCACGGACGCCGGACAGGTCCTCCTCGATGGACTGACCATCCGAGGTGGCTACGCCTTCGATACCCCGGTCCTCGATGGCGGCGGGATGCTCCTACAGGAGACCGATGCGCTCTTGTTCAACCTGCGATTCGAGGGGAACCACGCGGACCGAGCGGGCGCGGGTCTCGCGGCCGACGCGGACAGCGCGGTTACCATTTCGGACAGCGAATTCGAGGGCAACGGTGGCGATGAAGACCCCGCGCGAGGCGGAGGACTCTACGCGGTCGGCAACGCCGACCTCGCGTGCGTCCACCTCGAGAACAACCGCAGTAACACCGATGGCGGGGGCGCACAGTTGGCCGGAACCATCTCGGTGACTTCCTCCCGCTTCTTCGCCAATGCGACGGGGGAGCGAGGCGGCGGACTCTTCATCGCCTCGGCTACCGGATCCCGATCGGTAACTCAAACCACCTTCATCGAGAACACCGCCACATCCGGCGGCGGTGTCTTTGCCCACCCATCGACGACCTTTGAGAACAACGCATTCACCGCCAACGTCGCCACCGATGGTGGGGGTGGGCTGTACGCCTCGGGTAGCTCCAGCGTCGTGATCGATACGGTGTTCGAGGACAACGCAGCCAAGTTCGGTGGTGCCGTACTCAACGCCGGCCAGCTGACCATCGAGGGTTCGGAGTTCTCGTCCAATCAAGCCCTGTTCCGGGGGGGGAGCGCTCTACGGGGTCGCTACCGCCGAGGTCGCAGACTCCAACTTCACCGGCAACACCGCCGAGTTCGGCGGGGCAGCCCACTTCTCCGCGGACGCGAGCTGGGTGCGAGGAGAGTTCACAGACTGCAGCTTCACCAACAATGAAGCTGACGAGGGGGGGGCGCTCTACGGAACCATCGATCTTCAGGGCGGGTGGGTCGTGGAAAACTCGGCTCGGCTCGGCGGAGGGATTCGGCTGACCACCCTCCCAATGCTCCTGACGGGGGCCGTGATCCAACAGAACACTGCGACCCAGTCCGGCGCTGGCTTGTACATCTCGGGGCACAACGCCGTGCTGAGCGAGCTTCTCATCGTCGGCAATGAGTCCTCCGGCGTGGGAGGCGGAGTCTCCATCGATCTGCCGCCGGCATCGGCGGACGCCGTGTGCCCCTCCATCCCGCCGCATCTCGACTGGCAAGACGTGGAGGTCCGACAAAACTACGCCGCTACGAACGGTGGCGGCCTTTACATGGCGGCCTATCACGCCCGCGTCGACGGACTCGACATCGTCGACAACGAAGCATTTCAAGATGGCGGGGGCGCTGCGCTCGTGCGCTATGACTCCAGCCACAGCGCGTGCTCGGGACCTCGCTTGTTTGGCTCGCTCATTCGGGAAAATCGGGCGGCCAATGGCGGCGGCGTCGAGATGACGAGCTCCGCGCGAGTTGAGAACTCGGCGATCTACGGGAACTCGGCCGTACAAGCGGGCGGCGGGATTCGTCTGAAGGACGGTGAACCCGTCGACCCCTCGGCTGCTCTCATCAACCTTTCCATGGACGGCAACACAGCGGCGATGCGACCGGGTATCGACGCTCGCATCGACGTCGAGATTCGCAACTGTGCCTTGTGGGGCCACGCGGGCGACGACGTGGCAGAGACGGCGGGCACCGTCACCTTCCGCAACAACTGTTCCGAAGAGGCCTTCGATCCGGATCCGAGCAACACGCTCTTGACGGCCTCGCCCTTCGAGCCCGGCCCCGACGGGGAACCAAGACTCCTCGATTCTGCTGTCGCATGCATCGATGGTGCGGATTCAACCGTAGCTCCCAGCTACTTCGATTGGGAAAACATGACGACCCGAGTCTCGGGCGCTCTCGATGCCGCCCCCATGGACGCGGGCGCCCACTATCCGGCCCCCGCTCCCTGACCGTCGTCGAAGCGAGCGAGCACGCACTGCTCGTGCTCGGCGGCAGCGCGGCCTACTACTTCTTGGTGATGCAGGGCGCCTGAGCGGCGCACGGCGCTCGAGCCAGCAGCACGGACCGAGCGGACTCGCCGCGAAATTGCTGCTGCCGATCTCCCCCGCCGCGCACTGGCGATATCGCGCGCGCAAAAAGTGCTGTTCGTACACGACGAGGGCGTCAGCTCTTCGTAGGTACGCCCCTCGCAAAAGGCCCATGTTCGAGGCGCCCCACTGGGGCATTCGCCATGGGCGTCTTGTACTTCCTCCTCCCCCTCGCCGGAGTCGTGGTCATCGCGGCCGTCCTCGCCTTTCGTTGGGCGCTTCGGGACGGCCAGTTCGACGACCTCGAAACGCCGGCGCTGCGGGTGCTCTTCGACGACGAATCGAGGAAACGGTGAGCACCGAAACGATCCGCTACGACGACGACATCGTTCGCAAGTTCTCCTACGCAACTTTGATCTGGGGCTTGATCGGCATGCTGGCCGGGCTCTGGCTCGCGCTGGAGCTGGCGAGTCCCGCCTTCAACCTCGGGCTCGAGTGGCTCAACTTCGGGCGCCTGCGTCCGGTGCACACCAACGCGATCATCTTCGCCTTCGTCGGCAACGCGATGTTCGCCGGCATCTACTACTCGACGCAGCGTCTGCTCAAGACGCGCATGGCCAGTGACCTGCTCTCGCGGCTCAACTTTTGGGGTTGGCAGGCCGTCATCGTGTCGGCCGCGGCCACCTTGCCGCTCGGCTTCACGAGCTCCAAGGAGTACGCCGAGCTCGAGTGGCCCATCGACATCGCCATCGCCATCGTGTGGGTCATCTTCGGCGCGAACTTCTTCGCCACGCTCAAAAAGCGCCGCGAGAAGCACCTCTACGTCGCCATCTGGTTCTACATCGCCTCGATCATCGCGGTGGCGATCTTGCACATCGTCAACTCGATGGCGATCCCCGTCTCGCTGGGCAAGAGCTACTCGGTCTACGCCGGCGTGCAAGACGGCCTGGTGCAGTGGTGGTACGGCCACAACGCCGTCGCCTTCTTCTT
>JAUIJR010000506.1 GCA_030431075.1 Polyangia bacterium
CGAAGCCCGGCACCAGATGCCTCGAGAGCTCATCGTCTTTGGCCCGGGCGCGTCGCAGTTCGTCGCGGGCAGCCGCGCTTCGACCGGCCTCGAGCTCGCGCAGGGCCAAGACGAGTCGGCTGGCCGCGCGCGGGGGATCGCCGATCTTCAGCAGCGCCTCCGGCAGCGGGCCATGGGCTACGGGGTCTTCGACCAAGCGGGCGTGCGTCCAGACGAGGGCGGCCAAGTCGGCGCGTAGCTTGGGCGGCAGGGCGTCTTCGGCCGGGGTCTCGCTCGTGCGCTGCAGCGCCTCGAAGAGCTCGTCGAAACGCTCCGCTCCCCACTGGGTGAGCACGCCATCGAGTCGCTCACGAGCCGCCGCCGGGACGCGCTCGCTTTCGGAGATGTCGTCGACCATCTCGCCGACCCTGCGCACCAGGCCGCCGATCGCGTCGCCGATCTTCAGATCCCCAAATCGCGCACCCAGATCTCCCCAAGCGCGTCGGGCCTTGGAGGCGCCGCCTTGGGGGCTCGAGGCCTCGGGCTCGGGCCCCTGGTCTTTGCGCTCGTCGTCGTCCTCGCGGTTCATGGGCCTCAGTGCAAGACGGTGGGTTCGGGAGCGCTGGGCATCTCCATGACCTCGAGGGCGCCGAGGACACCGGCGATGCGTTCGCGCGCGCCATCGATCTCGGCCGCGGCGTTGCTCTCGTCGCGCCGCGACTTGGCGTGATCCAAAGAGGCGCGCAGCTGCTCGCCGAGTTGGTCCGCCGCCACCGAGAGGTGCTCGAGCAGGGTCTCGACGTAGCTTTGCACCGCCTCTTCGACGGCCGGGTTCAAGGAGCTGAAGGTGCGAACCAAGGCGCCCGGCAGCTCGGCTTTGGCCCGGGCCCGGGCCTGGCGAACACTCACCTCGCGCAGCGCGACCGTCGTCAGCGGAGAGGCGACCGTCATGATCATCCCGGACATCATGTTGCCGAAGGCCATGACGGCCGTCCCGACGATCCCGAGTGCGACCAATCCCGCCTCGATGGCCAGCGAGGGCGGCTCGACGTAGATCGCCGGGCCGCGAAAGCCGAGGTGCAAGGTGCTCTCGATCAGGCGGCGGCGCGCGAGGTCGCCGTGCGTGCGGATCGCCTGGGAGGTGAGCTCGTCGAGGGCCTCGCGAACGCGTTGAGACTCGCGGCGGACGTGGGCCAAAAAGGCGTCTTCGATCGCGCCGGGGACGACGTTGGTGAGGTCTTCGAGGCTGGCCTCGCCGATGTGGGCCATCGACTGGGCCTCGAGGGCTTCGCGGGCGGTGGTCGTACGCGCGTGGCTTTGCGCGACGATCTCGGCCGAGCGCTCCCGCACTTGGGCTCGCAAGGCGCCGACGTCCATCGAGTGCGCCTCGATCGATGCGGTGACGGCCTCGATCTCGGCGTCGAGCGCCTCGGCGTCGAGACGCAAGGCGCGACGCTGTACCGCGGCGTTGAAGGCCAGGGCTTGGCCGTAGCGCAAGAGCACGGCGCGGGCCCGGGTCGGCAGGAGACGATCGCGATCGGCGGCGACCGCCCGCAGCCAGGCGCGAAGGCGGGCGACCTCTCGGACGGCCGGGTCTGGAGACGCGGGGTCTTTGGCCGCCAGCTTCGCGTTGGTCATGAAGATCTCGGGCGCACGTCCGACGGCGGCGGCGAGCGCCTCGGCCACGTGGTCGCGGACGGCCTCGCGCTCGTCGGGCCCGACGAGGTCGATTCGGTTGAGGGCGACGGCCAGCTCCGCTCCGCCTTCGAGCCCGCCGATCGCATCGAGGGCCGACTCCAAGAGGCCGAGCTCGGTACGGGTGAGCGCTTGGGTCGCGTCGAGGGCCAAGATCAGAACGTCGGCGCGAGGCAGCCCGCCCCGAGCTCGGGCCGAGCGCAGGCGATCGATGTCGTTGAAGCCGGGGGTGTCCACCAACTCGATCGAAGGCGGCAAGGCGGGACGCCCGTGCACGATCTCGAGATCGTGGTCGCGATCGTCGCGGGCCAGCCGATCGACTTCGTGCATCGAGACCTCGCGACTGTCATCGCCTTCGTGGACGCGGACGGTGGGGCTGTCGCCGCGCCGCAGACGGATCACGGTGGAGGTGGTGGGCGTGACGCCGACCGGCACCAGGTTTTCGCCCAAGATCGCGTTGACCAGCGAGCTTTTGCCGTGGTTGACCTCACCGATCACGAGGACGCCGACGCGCCCGTGTTCGAGGCGCTCTTCGACCGCCCGCCGTACGTCGCGAGACAACATGGGCAAGCCGAGGCCGTCGGCGAGCTCGGCGAGCTCGGAGGCGCGTCCGCGGATCCGTTCGGGAAGCGAAAGTGCGTCGTTCATCGGGGACTCAAAGCAGACCGAGGCGCTCGGTAAGGCGTCGATCGCAGCGCGCGACCGACCAGGCGTCGGCCGGGACGAAGGGGAGCTCGCCGGCTTCGGCACCCTCGCCCGAGTCGGTCTCGGGCGCCTCCTCCTCGCTCGGGATCACCCGAGCTTCTTGACCAGCTCGGCTGCGGGCAGCGCGGACGCGGGCGACCACGACGCTGCGCTCGAATTCTCGCAAGGCCTCGCGACGCAGCTCGAGATCCGGGCCGTGCGGAAGCCAGGGCGAAGCGCGCTCGACGTCGTGGACACTCTCGAGCGCGACCAGGGCGCTTTCGAGATCTGGCGCGGCCATCAAGCCGGCGCGATCACTGCTGAAGGACATTACGCGGCTCCACGGTCGCGCGAGGCGCTGCAACCACTGCACGCGCTTGGGGGCGCGCCCGTCGTGGATCAACCGGTGCGCGGCATAGAAGACGGCGTGCCCGCACTGAAGATGCGCGAGGCCGGCGGCGAGCCAAAAGTCTCGCGTGACGGCGTCGAGCTCCAGCAAAGAAGGTGCGTCGAGGACCAGCCAGCGCGCGCCGCCCCGCGCCGGGCCCAAGGGGGTGACGGGCGCCCAGCTGCTGGCGTCGGCGCCGGGGGCCAAGATGTAAAGGGCCGGCTTGGGGGCGCTGAGCAGCGCGCGCAACTCGGCGACCCGGGCGAGCAGCTCGCGGGGCAGCTCGAGGTCGGCCGGGACCAAACTCGTGTCGAGCAAGCTCTTCGAAAGGCCCGTCCAGCCGCGGTCGACCGCGCGCACCGCGGCGTTGCCGACGGAAGAGGACGCGAGCCATTGCGCGCGCCGGATGTCCACGCCGTAGGCGTAGCCCTGGCGCGCGATGGCCTGCTCGTACTGATCGAGCCGCCTTCGCTGCACGAAGTGGGCGAGATCCGGCTCGGAGGGGGCCTTGGGGCCGTCGGGCGAGGGGGCAGCGTCGGCCACGGTCGGGAGTGTAGCGCAGGGTCGTGGGGCCCGCCGCGATCGGCTTGCCTCGGCGCAAGCCGGGGGGCATTTTTGCCGCGCTCCTTTCGTAGCCCCGCCAACCCGACGTGAAGAGTTTGCTTCCCACCGTTCCTCCCGAAGTCTGGCGCCGATCGCCCCGGCCGAGCGCCGGCTTGACCGTACGCCTCTTCGCGGCCTCCTTCGTCGGCCTTTTGGGGCTCTTCGCGGGCGACCCGATCTTGCAGTGGGCCTTTTTGGGTCTCGCGCTCGCGGTCTTCTTCGTCTCGCCCCGAATCGCCGACACCCGCTTGCCCGCGCTCGAAGCGGAGGTCCGCCGCAGTGAGGGCGATGGCGCCAATCGGCTGCTCAAGGATCTGCCGGAGCGCCGGATCGTGCGCTGGTTCGCACCCGCGACTTGGTTGGCCGTCCAAAAAGCCGAGCTGCACCTGCGACGCGGGGA